>CALBEY010000070.1 GCA_937888805.1 uncultured Burkholderiaceae bacterium | reverse complement strand
GCTGCCACTGGCTACTTATCGAATCGCATGCGCCAAAACGTGGCAAGCTATTTGGTCAATGATCTTGAAGTCGATTGGCGCGCTGGCGCCGCCTGGTTTGAGCACACGCTGATTGACTATGACGTCAGTAGCAATCAAGGCAACTGGGCTTACATCGCCGGTGTGGGCACCGACCCGCGCGGTGGCAGGCGCTTTAATCCCGCTAAGCAAGCGCGTGACTATGATCCAGAAAACACGTATCAAAAATATTGGGGCACGGCATGACCACACTGCGACTGATCTTGGGCGACCAACTCAACCCTGAGCACAGCTGGTTTCAAACCGTTGATCCCAAGATCCATTACACCTTGATGGAGCTGCGTTCAGAGACCGATTACGTCATGCACCATGCACAAAAAGTCATCGCCATATTTGCGGGCATGCGTGACTTGGCACGGCACCTCAAAGACCAAGGCCACTCGGTACACTACATCGCCTTAGACGACGCCAATAATCAACACGACTTTGGTAAAAACCTGAAAACACTCGTCAAGCAATTATCGACTAATCAGATCCAATATCAGCTGCCCGATGAGTGGCGGTTAGACGCGAAATTCAAACAGCTCCAAGGCGTGCTTGGGGTGCCTGTCGAAGGTGTCGATAGCGAGCACTTTATCACTGAGCGCCATGAAGCGGCTGATCTTTTTAAGAGTCGCAAGCAATGGCTCATGGAGCACTTTTACCGAACACTGCGCCAGCGCTTTGATATTTTGATGGAAGACAAGCAACCCGTCGGTGGGCTGTGGAACTTCGACGCTGAGAACCGCAAACCGTGGAAAGGCCAACCGCCGCCACCAGCCGATGACCGCGCAACCCTAGACCACCAAGATATTTGGGCCGTGATCCAAGCCAGCGGGGTTAAAACCTTCGGCAGCCCACAAGCCAGCGCATTTCGTTGGCCACTAAATCGCTCCCAAGCCTTAAAAGATTTGAATCGATTCATCAAAGACGTTTTGCCAAATTTTGGTGACTACGAAGACGCGATGAGTACCAAAAGCTGGCGCTTGTTTCATTCTTTTTTGTCCTTTGCGCTGAACACCAAAATGCTCAATCCGAGAGAAGTCATTGGTGCGGCAGAAAAAGCCTACAAAGTGGGCAAAGCACCGCTTGCGGCCACAGAGGGTTTCATTCGCCAAATCTTGGGTTGGCGCGAATACGTGCGTGGCATCTATTGGGCACAAATGCCAGGCTATGACGAAGGCAACGCCTTGAATCATCAAACCGCCTTACCGAGCTGGTTTTGGAGCGGCAACACCAAAATGAATTGCCTCTCTCACGCCATCGGTCAGTCGCTTGAACACGCCTATGCCCACCATATCCAACGGCTGATGGTGATCGGCAACTTCTCTTTGCTCGCGGGCTTGAACCCTCAGGCCGTGCACCAGTGGTATCTCGGTGTCTACATTGATGCCTTTGAATGGGTCGAGCTACCCAACACCGTTGGCATGAGCCAATATGCTGATGGCGGTTTGCTAGCCACCAAACCCTATGTGTCCAGTGGGGCTTACATCGATCGGATGTCAGACTACTGCAAGGGCTGCCATTACAACCGCAAAGAGCGCACCAGCGCCGACGCCTGTCCGTTCAATGCCTTGTACTGGGACTTCTACTTGCGCCATGAGGACCGATTTGCCAAGAACCCACGCATCGGCATGGCCTACCGGCAACTCACCAAAATGCCACCCGAGGAAATTGCGGGTATCAAACAAAAAGCCCATGATCTGTTGTCGACGCTCAATGACCTTTAAAATAAAAAATGACAACCTTTTCTCACCGCGCGTAAGGAATGATCCATGATTGATGCGTTAAACGTTTTGGGCGAACCCCTCCAAGCTTGCTCATACGACCCACTGACTGGCTACTTCAGAGATGGCTGCTGCAATACCGATGACAACGATCATGGCACCCACGTGGTGTGCACCCGGGTCACGCACGCTTTTTTGGTGTTTTCTGCCGATCGAGGCAATGACCTGATGACACCTCGCCCTGAATGGCGGTTTCCTGGGCTAAAAGCTGGCGACCGTTGGTGCCTGTGTGCCACGCGCTGGCGCGAGGCTTTAGAGGCCGGCTTAGCGCCACCCGTTGTGTTGGCCGCCACGCACAGCAAGGTGCTTGAATACGTCAGCCTCGAAGATCTCAAACGCCACGCCTACCAATCGGCTGCTTAATTCCCTTGCCGCATGGCTGTGATAAGTTCATTGCGCGAGAGCCACAGTGCCGTTTCATCAGCCTCTCTCCCAGGCGTGATAGCGCTCTACCCACTTCAACAAGCGAAGTGGCACGTGCGCTTTTTTCCATTCACCAGCGGCGTACTTATTGGCCTCAGACAGTGTTGGGTATGTGTGAATGGTGCCCAAAATTTTGTTCAAACCCAGCCCGTGACGCATGGCCAGCACAAACTCAGCCAAAAGATCACCACCATGCTCACCCACAATCGTCACACCAAGAATCCTGTCTTTGCCCGGTACGGTTAAGACCTTGACGAAACCATAAGCCGTGCCATCGGCAATGGCACGATCCAAATCGTCAATGCCATAGCGAGTCACTTCAAACGCAATGCCGGCTGCCGTGGCTTCTGTTTCACTCAAACCAACACGTGCCACCTCAGGATCCGTGAAAGTCGTCCAAGGAACCACTGAATAATCGGCTTTGAATTTTTTGAAGCGACCAAACAAGGCATTGACTGCGGCATACCAAGCCTGGTGGGCTGCGGCATGGGTCAGTTGGTAAGGACCTGCCACATCACCGACGGCAAAAATATTGGGGTAGTTGGTTTCAAGGAAGGTATTGATCGCAATGTTGTTTCGCGGCGTCAGCTTCACCCCAAGCGTCTCTAGCCCGTAACCCGTGACCCGAGGTGCACGGCCGACCGCACACAACAACTCATCGAACGGCAAGTCGCGTTCACCCGCTTCGTGTTTAACGATCAAGAACTTTTGCCCATCGCGTTGCTCGACCCGAAGTGCTTGGTGGCTCGTGAGCACTTCAACGCCATCGGCACGCAAAGACTCAGCAATCAAAGCACTGACCTCTGGGTCTTCGCGACTCATGATGCGTGGCCCCATTTCCACTTGGGTGACCGTTGACCCCAAGCGCGCAAAACTTTGTGACAGTTCTGCCCCAATCGGGCCACCACCCAAGACCACAAACCGCTTGGGCAAGGCTGTTAAGTTCCACACCGTGTCGCTGGTTAAATAACCCGCTTCTTCTAAACCTGGAATCGGTGGCACAAACGGCCTGGCACCGGCCGCAATGATGATGTGACGTGCGCTCAGCTTCTGTATGGTGCCATCAGCCAAGGCAATCTCAACGTCCCAAGGGCTCACCATCTTGGCGTAACCAGTCAACACTTCAACGCCAAGCTTGGTGTAACGATCGACTGAGTCATGTGGCTCGATATCTGCGATCACACGGTGAATACGTCGCATCACGGCTGCAAAATCAACCTTACCTGCAACATCAGTGAATCCCAATTCAGGCGCATTGCGCAGTTGCTTGGCCATTTTGGCCGAGCGAATCAGCGCTTTGCTCGGTACACAACCAAAGTTCAAGCAATCACCACCCATTTTGTGCGTTTCGATCAAAGTCACACGGGCTTTAACCACTGAGGCGATGTAGGCGCTGACAAGACCACCCGCACCACCACCGATCACGATCAAATTTCGATCAAACTGCTTCGGTTTTTGCCATTGCTGATAAATCTTGCGATTTTTCAAGACACCGACCACAAATTTGGCCACCAACGGGAAGATGCCCAACAACACCAAACTGCCAATCAGCGTCGCCGACAACACATCGCCTAGGCTGTTGATTAAGGCCAATTGCGTACCGGCGTTCACAAAAACGGCTGTTCCAGGCAACATACCAATTTGGCTCACGGTGTAGAAGCGTGGTGCCCGCAGTTGTGTCAGACCCATTAACAGGTTAACCAACCAAAACGGAAACAGCGGCACCAAACGCAACGTCAGGAGATAAAAGACGCCATCGCGTTCAATGCCGCTATTGATAGCCTGAAACGGCTTTTGAAACTTGCGCTGCACCCAGTCTCTGAGCAGATAACGCGACACCAAAAAGGCCAGCAATGCGCCAAGTGATGATGCAAATGAGATCACCAGTAACCCGAGCCAAAAACCAAATATGGCGCCACCGGCCAAAGTCAAAATCACAGCCCCCGGGATAGAGACCGCGGTGGCGGCAACGTAGACCGCAAAAAACGCGATGATCATCACCAAACGGTTTTGCGCGTAAAACGCGGTCAAATCATCACGACTTTCTTTGAGTTGCTCAAGCGACAGCACTGAGCCCAAGTCAAAGACACGATAGACCCAAATCAAGACCGCCAGAGCTACCAAGACTGCTAGCCATCGCCCCCACGGAAAACTGGTTTTATTTTTTTTTGTCATGACTCTTTCAGCACCCTATTGAATCGAATCAGCCTGATCGTCACTATCTGAAGGCAGACGCGCGCTTGATTGACTGACGTTATTTTAAAATTCGCTGAATCTTAAAAAAGGTTACAGCAGCGCTGGTTTCAACAACACCGGTTAGAACAGCAATTAAAAGCGCTCACTCTAGTGAGCACTGCTTGGGATCATCGGCAAATCGCAAATCGGCAAATCCAGCACGGGCCGACTCACCGGTGTTGTCCGTGTCTGCCGTGATGGCCACCTGCACCACTTTGGCATCAGACCCAAAAAGACGGGCAATGTCGTCTCTGACGTTTCTATACTGCGCAACCCATTGCCCAGCCTGAGCGTTACCCGTTTGCAGCACAATCATTCGGGCTAAATCAGTGTAAGCATTGGCCTGCTCATGCCCAATTGGGTGCGTATTGTCCCAGACGTAATTCACCGCACCATCGGGCACGTTATCACCCCAGATGGCGCGAGCCAAACCGAGCTGCAGACGCAGCCCAAAGCCGATTTGATCGGGTGGCAATTGAACGCTGAGATACAGCCTAGCCGCGTAATCATCGCCGGCTTTTGTTTGCATGTCTGCTGTTTTTAAGGCGCCATCGACTCGCCACAACCAGCAAAGATATGGCGTTTGGACCAAATCCACGACAACCTCAGTGGCCAATAACGACATGCTGTTTGACGATTGGATTTCAATGGCTTGCCGACTATCCCAAGGCCGCGCTAAGAACATGTTTGGCGCCACTTGATCGTCCAAACTGACCGGCTTCCACTGTTCCAGCCCTGCCGCGAAGGGTGGCAACGGTTGAACTTGGGCTTTCAAAGACAGTGAAACCCCCATCATCAGTGCAACAGCCAATAGGCATTGGCAAAGGCTGCGCCTGCCCCAATGTTCCTTTCCTAATGCAGCAACCCTGACTATCATATGAATGTCCAAAGTTTTGGGTGCTCATTGCAACGCGCAAGCATCCCAACCGAATCATATTTCAACAAACTGTAACCATTGTCTGAATCAAACGAATTTAATGATAAGACCGCATCTGTTACGACGAGTCACCCATTCGAGCGCGAGATCGCGCCGATTTGGCGACAGGCTCAAACTGGCGATGAAAAAGCCTATGAGCAGGCGCTGCGGTTGATCGCACAGCGGTTAAGGGCGTTTTTTAGGCGCCGGATGAACAACACACCAGAAGATGCTGAAGACATGGTTCAAGAGACCTTAATGGCCATCCACACTCGCCGTCACACTTATGACGACGCTTTTCCGGTGAGCGCTTGGATCATGGCGATCGCCAAGTACAAGCTGATCGACTTTTGGCGCAAACACAGCAGGCGCGAGACCCTCACTGATGAATTCGATGACACTGACTTCGATCAGCAGTCAATCGTTACCACGGATGCTGTGACATCGAACTTGGCTGATATTGAAAAGTTGCTAAGTGCGCTACCCAAGAAACAACGTCAAGCCATTGAGTTAATTAAACTACTCGGCTTAAGCGTGAGCGAAGCCGCCCAACAGACTGGGTTATCTGAGTCTGCCCTAAAAGTGCAAGTTCATCGGGGCATTAAACAACTGGCCGCATTGGTGGCCAAACAGACCCCATGAAAACAGACGAATTCATTGCATTTTTAGCCAAAGGCTCGGGCGCTGAACCTGCGCCAGCCCTATCGCACAAGCTTTTTTGGGCTTTCTCGATGGCTGGGCTGATCAGTTTGATGCTTGCTTTTACCATCATCGGTGCGCAACCGGTCGAAGCCTTCATGACGCCAACCCCTTGGATGAAATTAGCCTACACGGTGTCGCTGGCGGTGGCCGCGACCTTCCTAACCATCAGACTGGTTCGACCGGTTGCCAATCGCCAGGCACCCTCTGTTTGGTTGGGTTTGGTGCTATTGGCTATGTTGGCATTTGGTGCGTATCATCTCGCGCTTGTGCCAGACGAAGCCAAGCGAGAAGCCTTTTTTGGGCAAACATCGTTACTGTGCCCCTGGCTGATATTGCTGGTCTCCTTACCCGGTCTTTTGGCCCTACAACTCACCCTCAGGGCCTTTGGACCAGTGCAGCTGTCCCAAGCTGGGTTTGCCTGCGGCTTGCTGGCCGGTGCCATTGGCGCCACGGCCTATGCGTTGGCCTGCCCCGAAGACTCACCCACCTTTGTGGCCGTTTGGTACACCCTAGGCATTGTATTAACCAGCGCCGTTGGTGCGATCTCTGGGCGCTGGTTACTGCGCTGGACTTAAGCCGACAGCGGCTAGACGGCACCTTGGTATTCGCCGCGGGCGGGGTAGTTTTTACCGATGGCGTAATCGATAGCCATCATCAAGTCTGCAAACCCAGGGCGGGCAAATGGCATGGTTTGCACTGCCCCGTAATAAAGCGTGCCATCCGGACGCACCAAAAACAGACCAGGTTCTGCAAAGACCGCCGGTTCCTCGATCCCAACCGAGGTTTTACCGATACCCTTAGAAAGATACAGGCCCCAATCGCGAGCCATTTGTAGTGGCAATCCGTAACCAAACGTCAATTCAGGCGCACCCACTTTGGCGGCCATCTCTAGGCTGCGTTGTTCGGTATCACTTGATATGGCGATCGCCCTCACCCCTCTTTCTTCCAAGGCAGGTAACAAGGCGCCAAGCTCTTTGAGGTATTTCACACATAGCGGGCAGTGCAAGCCACGAAAAAACACCAGCATCGTGAAATGCGCGGGCGTTTGAGCCGCCAAATCAAAAACACCATGACTATTGGTTGGCACAACCAATGCGGGGACTTTCTCAGTGGGAAACAACATACAACGCTCCTTTTGGTGAATATTTTGCCACTGTACAATACTTATGGTTACTATTCATGTTAATTTATTAACCAATCGTCTAAAAGGACACCCATTGTCGGTTGATCGACTCTCCACACTGCTGGCCCGTTTTAAGCCTAGCGCGCAGGTGTTTTTTGCCGGACAGTGCCGCGACTCGTTGAACTTTGACACCAAGCGCCACTTGGGTCACATCCACTGGTTGTTTGATGGCCAGGCTGACCTGCTCGTGGCAGGAAAGCCCATCGAAGCGCTCGATGAACCCTGTATTGTCTTTTTAGCCCAGCCCATCACGCACTCGCTGATTCCAAGACCCGAGGCAAAAATGTTGTGTTGTGAATTCGAGTTTGGTCACCGCGAAGCCAACCCCTTGGTTTTAATACCCGACGAGGTCGTCATCATCAAAATGCGTGAGGCTGAAGAGTTCCAAGCCTTGGGGCATCTGATCCACGAAGAGTTTGTGAACAGTCGCTGCGGTCAGCAGTTTGGCCTGACACAGTTGATGCAGTACTTTGTGCTGATGCTGTTGCGGCACTTAATCAGCACCGATCAACTCTCTTCAGGTATCACCAAGGCGCTCGCTGACCCACGCTTGCTTCGCGCCGTCACGGCAATGCATGACCACCCGGGTCGGGATTGGTGTGTTGAGCACTTGGCTTCAGAGGCGGGGATGTCGCGCGCTGCTTTTTTTAGTCACTTCAAACAAGCCACCGGTCAGACGCCAACGGATTACCTCACGGACTGGCGCATATCGATCAGTAAGTCATTGCTACTGAATGGCGAGGCGCTCAAGCCCATCGCCCACGCCGTGGGCTACGGCAGCCCTGCCGCACTGATCCGTGTGTTTAAACGAAAAGTTGGCTGCAGTCCCTCGGACTGGGCCAACAAACAGTCTTTAAACCGCCAAGATGGCGTCAATTTGCTGCGCTAATGCGATGTCTTTTTGAGTCACACCACCAGCATCGTGAGTCGTCAAAAGGATATGTACCCGCTTGTACACGTTGGACCATTCAGGGTGGTGGTCGGCTTTCTCGGCCAAGATGGCCACTTGCGTCACAAAGCCGAACGCTTGTACAAAATCTTTAAACGTAAAGTCAGCATAAATCGCGCAGTCCTTCTCAACACTGTCGGGTTGAACCTGCCAACGGGCATCCAAAGCATTACAGGCTTGCGCCAATGATTCGCCACTCAATATGGCTTTGTGGCTTGTGTTTTCTGGTGTCATGAAATCGACTCCTGTTTGATAGACATGGCCGCGACGCGTTTTTCGCTAGGCAATAAGGCAACCGTGCCCAAAGTACAGATAGCAATGGCTGCCATGAGAACAAACAACATGTCAAAGCCCGCCGACTTAACAAAAGGGCCTAGGGCCCAAACCGCTAGTGCGCTAACCCCCAAAGATACCGTAAACCGAAACCCTGCGACCCTTGAGCGAATGCGATCGTCCACATAGCGCACGATCATGACATCTGTAAAAGGGATCGCCCCAAAAATAAACATCATGGTCACCAACAAAGCGGCGTATAAAACCCAGCCGTGGCTAACAGAAACCAACAGCAGTAACGGGATCTGAATCAGCACCATGGTCAGGAACAAAGGCTTAATGTCAAACCGGTCCAGTAACCGTCCGACCACCACTTGCGCCACGGCAGCCAAACCATAGACCAATGCCAATAAGGTACCTAACAAGGCAGGATCTTCAAGCACGCCACGAAAACGCTCGACCATCAACTGACCATTGCCATTGGTGGTGAAGTTATAAAGTAAGTTTCCCGACACAGCCGCCATGGTCATGACCAACAGCACACGGGCCAGCATGTTTCGAGGCAACTGCACTTTGGCTTTCACCGTGCGTTTGGATGGCGGTTCTGTCTCGTTGGGGCACCACAGTAAAAATAGCACCCCACACACAAAAGACAGTATGGCTGGCACAGCAAAAGCGGCTCGCCATCCTAACCATTTCACCAAGAACCCCGTTAGCAAGGCCGCCACAGCAACCCCCATGTTACCCGCCAAGCCGTTGATGCCGATGGTCATTCCAGGTCGAGTGGAATATTGAACCAGCATCGGGATGCCCACCGGGTGGTAGATTGAAGCAAAAGCGCCCATCAAAGTGAGCGCACTGGCCAATTGCCAGGCCGACTGCGAAGTGGCCGCAAGCAGGGTAGACAGTCCCATGCCGAAGAAAAAAACCAGCATCATCTGACGCCGCCCCCAAAGGTCTCCCAAGCGGCCGGCTGGCAATGCACCGAGTCCGAACAACACAAACGCCCCAACCCCAAATGGCATGAGATCTTCCCACCGGGCGTATTCAAAATCAACGGCAATGACGCCCACCGCAGCGGCGAAGATCAACAAAAACATATGATCAATGGCGTGACCAGCATTCAGTAGCAACTTAACGTTGCGCGGCAAGTCCTTAACCGGTGCGCCAGCGGATTGTGTTGCTTGCACCTTCAGTCCCCTTATCGTTATCGATACCGATCTTTCGTCGATTCTCGAGGGTAGGATCAAGCCCTACCGATAATCGATGCGGTCAGCATCAATTCTTCAAGTAACGCCAAAACCACCTTACCCGACATCCGATAGGGGTTCAGTTCAGGCGTCTCTGAGTATTTTAAAACGATAGACGTGTTCAATTTGGCCAGATTGACTTGTCCCATGGTCCAACCCCCAAAACGCCTTTCTACGATTTCTTCATAATGCATCAACACCACGTTCTCGTGCCTCGGATCTCGTAGGATCATGTTGTATAGCGCGTTGATCTCTTCGCGGCCGCCTTCAATGGCTTGTAAAAATACACCATCGCCGTAACACAACACCCCCGTGATTCCGTTACCAGGGTTATAGGTACGAGAAGCGGACATAATCGACTCGGTCAGCGCAGCACTATCTTGCGGGTCGGCAGCCCGACTCACATAAAGTAAACGTACAAGCATCAACGTTCCCCTTTGGGAATGAGAGAAAGAAATTCGCGGCGCAGGTTCGGGTCTTTCAAGAAACTGCCTCGCATCACTGAATTAATCATTCGACTACCCATGTCGCGAACACCACGCCAAGCCATGCAGTAATGGGTCGCATTCATCACCACCGCTAAGCCATCAGGCTGGGTTTTTTCTTGAATCAGGTCAGCCAACTGCACCACGGCCTCTTCTTGTATTTGCGGACGACTCATGATCCATTCGGCCAATCGAACATACTTTGATAGGCCAATCACATTGGTATGCTCATTGGGCATCACACCGATCCAAACATGCCCAATCACTGGGCAAAAATGGTGGCTGCAGGCACTGCGTACTGTAATCGGGCCCACAATCATCAACTCATTCAAGCGTTCAACATTGGGGAACTCTGTCGTGGTCGGTTGTTTCACGTAGCGACCACCAAACACCTCTTTTAAATACATTTTGGCGACGCGACGGGCCGTGTCATTGGTGTTGTGATCGCTGACCGTATCAATCACCAAGCTTTCTAGCACACCCTGCATTTGCGCTGATACTTCATCTAACAACAACTCGAGTTCGCCGGGCTCAATAAAGTCTGCAATATTGTCGTTAGCGTGAAATCGCTTACGTGAGTTTTGAATACGCTCACGAATCACCACTGAAATGGGCCTGCCTTTGTCTTCCTGCGTCATACCAGCCTCGTTCTTTGTCGCGAATGCGTCTGTATAAAGAGGCACCCATGTGCCCATTGTTTTTCAATCATAATCGTTGTTGGTCGGTGACTGCTCGAATCTGAGCCTAAAGCGGGGTTAACGCGGCACCCGCAGCGGCACCTGCGCAAACCTAAGTTGACACCAACCACTTTTGCATCAGTCCAGCCACGCCCGCTTCGGGATCTAGAACATAGTTCTCAAACCCAAACGCTCGGTACGTGCGTTGCGCTGGCGCGTTACCCGATAGCACCTCTAAAGTTAGCTTACAACAGCCTAGCGACTGTGCGTGTGCTTCGATGGCTTGCAACAAGGCTTGGCCTATGCCTTGGCCACGCCACTGCGCCAGCACCGCAATGTCGTGTACGTTCATCAGCGGCTTGGCCTTAAACGTCGAAAACCCCAAAAACGCATTCAACAAACCCACCGCCTGGTCATCAACCAACGCCAAAAAGCTCACCGCCCCGGGAAACTTTGCCAATTTCTCGCACAGTTGGCGTTTGACAGCTGGGGTCAAGGCTTGCCCACCACCCATCGGGTCGCATGCATACATGTCCAGCAAAGACAGCAAAGCCGCTTGATCGGCTGGATCGCTGTAGTCAACTGCCTTGATTTCAATTTTTGGCTTCACCGATATTGTCCCGTTGATTTTTTAAAAAATGATGTGTCAATCAGGCTTGTCGGATTCAATTTTTTTGCACTGATCATTCTGATTACTGTTGGCGTGTCAATATTTAATTAGTAGTTTTTAGACTACAATAAATCATGATACAGCTTTTACAAACAGAAACTTACCAAAAGTGGGAAGCCCGTCTACGGGACAAAAGAGCGAGAACCATCATTGCAGCTCGCTTGATGCGCCTGACAGAGGGGTTGCCCGGAGATGTTGAGCCAGTCGGAGAAGGCGTCAGTGAATTGCGAATCCACCACGGCCCGGGCTATCGCGTCTATTTCAGCGCCGAGGAAACCTTATGGTTTTGCTGCTGTGTGTTGGCGACAAAAGCACTCAGTCTCGCGATGTTAATGCCGCAAAGAAACTCGCGAAAAAATGGAGTCATAAAAATGATTGAAAAACTAACTACCTTTGATCCAGCTGCCGCGCTGGTAAATGACGAAGAAATCGCTTTTTTTATGGCTGATGCATTTGAAACGGGTGATTCAGCCTACATTGCCAAGGCGCTTGGTGTGGTTGCTCGTGCAAAGGGGATGACAGAAATAGCCCAAAAAACTGGGCTATCCCGTGAACAGCTTTATCGGTCATTTAGCGAACGCGGTAATCCGACTTTGAAGACCACATTAGCGGTCATGCGAGCGCTTGGTATTGACATGACGGCCAAACCTCATGTTGCAAGCTGACTCACTGATCGGTCATCGTAAAAAGATCACCTGACCAAGCACTCAGCGCCATCACATGATCGAACGCCTGATTTGCCATCAGTAGATCACGCCACCACAAAGTGGTGCCATATGCGATGATAACTGTCGTATTTGCCGCCAAACCATTAAAAGCAAGGACTTAAGCCACCATGTCTGATGTCTTAATTAGCGAGGTCGGGCCCAGAGATGGCCTGCAATCGGTCAAACAAACGATGTCAACTGCTGATAAGCAACGCTGGATTGACGCCTTGGTTGCCGCTGGGATCCAAGAAATTGAAGTCGGCTCATTCGTGTCGCCCAAGCTGTTGCCGCAAATGGCTGATACGGCTCACATCGTACGCCATGCGCTGCAATATTCCGGCCTAACTGTCATGGCTTTGGTGCCCAACGCTCGCGGGGCCCAAATGGCGATTGACGCGGGTGTGCACAAGGTGACTTTACCGGTGTCCGCTAGCGAAGCCCATTCCATGGCAAACGTCAGAAAGACCCGCCAAGAAATGTTGGAAGAAATTGCCAAGATCGCCCAACTGCGCGACCAACAAGCCCCTCACATCAAGATAGAAGCGGGTATCTCAACCGCCTTTGGATGCACCATCCAAGGCGAAGTAACCGAAGATGACGTGGTTTGGTTGGCTCAGGCGGCGATTGCGGCAGGCGCCGACGAGTCGGGGCTCTCAGACACCACCGGGATGGCAAACCCCGCGCAAGTCAAACGGCTTTTCAATAAGGTGCGCGCCGTTATTGGTGACAAAACAGGGGCGGCCCACATGCACAACACTCGTGGCTTGGGGCTTGCCAACTGCCTCGCGGCCTATGACGCTGGTGTCAGAACCTTTGACGCCTCGTTGGCCGGATTGGGCGGCTGCCCCTACGCGCCCGGCGCCTCTGGCAATGTGGTGACCGAGGATTTGACGTTCATGTTTGAAGCCATGGGCATAAGCACTGGGATCAGCTTGCAAGCACTGATTGAGGCCCGTAAGCCGCTGGCTGAGGCCTTGCCCAATGAACCACTGTATGGCATGACCCCAGGGGCAGGCTTACCCAAGGGGTTTATCGCTGCCACCCCAGTTGGCAGCCAACGATGAGTGAACCGCTACCACTAAAAGGCATACGGGTCATCGAATTCACCCACATGGTGATGGGGCCGACTTGCGGCATGATCTTGGCTGACCTTGGGGCTGATGTCATCAAGGTTGAACCCCTTGAGGGTGACAACACTCGCAAATTGATGGGTTCTGGCGCGGGCTTTTTCCCGATGTTCAATCGAAACAAGCGCAGCCTTTCGGTCGACATCAAATCCGCCCAAGGCAAAGAGATCGTGCTCAAATTGATCCAAGACGCCGACGTTTTTAGTGAAAACTTCAAAAGTGGCACCATGGATCGTTTGGGCTTTGGACAAGCGGCCTTAAAAAAGCACAACAGTCAATTGATTTACGTCTCTCACAAAGGTTTCTTACCTGGGCCCTATGATCACCGCACGGCCTTAGATGAGGTGGTGCAAATGATGGGGGGCTTGGCGTACATGACTGGACCCGAGGGCCAACCCTTACGCGCAGGCTCGAGCGTGAACGACATCATGGGCGGGATGTTTGGTGCCATTGGCGTATTGGCGGCACTACACGCCCGTCAAAAAACAGGCCGCAGCCAAAGTGTCTCGAGCGCTCTCTTTGAAAACAACGTCTTCTTGGTGGCACAACACATGATGCAATTTGCCGTCACCGGCAAACCCGCCGCCCCCATGCCCAGTCGCGTGAGCGCTTGGGGCATTTATGACGTCTTCACCGTTAAAAACAACGAACAAATCTTTTTGTCAGTGGTGAGCGACACACAGTGGCAAATCTTTTGTGATGAGTTTGACCGAGCCGACCTCTTCGCTGACGGGCGACTGACCACCAACAATCAACGGGTGCAAGCGCGTGACTGGCTCATGCCGATTTTGCGTGATCTGTTTGCCACTGAAAGTGCTCAAGATTTGAGCGCACGATTTGAAGCGCGCGGCCTACCCTACGCGCCCATTACCCGCCCACAAGATTTGTTCGACGACCCACACCTGCTCGCCACGGGTGGCTTGACACCAATTCACATCCATGCCGATTGCAGCGCTGCCAATCAGCCCATCGACACCCTAACCCCACTGCTGCCATTGGTTATGGATGATAAACGGCTCGGTATTCGCCACCAGCCACCAACGCTAGGCGGCGACACCAAGGACATTTTGTCATCATTAGGCTACAGTTCAAGTCAGATAGACGAACTGAAAAAACAAGGTGTGATTCGCTAGTTACGGGCTCACCATTAAAAGGAGAAAGCATGAACCTCAATTTGAGCAGTAAACACGTCTTGATCACTGGCGGCAGCAAAGGCATTGGCTTGGCCTGCGCAGCGGCTTTTGCCGAAGAAGGTGCCCACATCAGTCTTGTTTCGAGAGATTTAGCCACGCTTAAAACGGCACAAGAGCATCTGCTGGCTGAGTTCCCAACAGCCCAAGTCGCTATTTTTTCAGCTGATCTGATTGACGATAAGGCCGCCCTTGATGCCATAGAACGTGCACAAGCAAGATTTGGTGAACTCGATATTCTGGTTAATTCAGCCGGTGCTGCCAAACGCATGCCCGCCGCAGAACTTACCCCTCAGGCTTGGCGCAATGCGTTTGACGCCAAATTTTTTACTTATATCAATGTCATGAATCCCGTGGTTCAACGAATGGCCCAACGCGGCCAGGGCGTGATCGTGAACGTGATCGGTGCTGGTGGCAAAACCGCATCACCCGTCCATTTGGCCGGCGGCAGCGCCAACGCGGCTTTGATGTTGGCCACCGCTGGGATGGCAGCCGCCTTTGGACGTCAAGGCGTTCGAGTCAATGCGGTCAATCCGGGGCAGACCCTAACCGAGCGGCTAAAGGAAGGTTTGGAGCTGACTTGCAAACAAGATGGCATCGACATGGATGAAGCCATGAAGCGCGCAGCCCAAAAGGTGCCACTTGGCCGGCTCGCGACGCCTAAGGAAGTGGCCCAAGCCGTGGTGTTCTTGGCCTCAGATCAAGCCAGTTATGTCACTGGAGTGAACATCAGCATGGATGGTGGCGCCACACCAACTGTGGTTTAACGCAGCAGAAACCGTTGTCGCAACGCTTTAATTTGAGCGGGCGATAACGGCTCAATGAGTGACCTGCCATCAATCCACAATCGCGCTGTTTGTTCTAACTCTTCTAGCAAGGCTTGAGCCTGCGACAAGCTTTGATGCCAGACTTGGGGACCCAAACGATCGCACATCACCGCACGTAGCAATTCATTTTTACTGGCAGCTTGTTTGATCTCTTCAGACACCGCCAAAACGACCTGCTCATCACCTGGCAACGCATAATCAATCAAAGGCACACGTCCGACCTTCATCACTTGGTACGGGGTAATAAAGGGCAGGATACTATCTACTCGCCAGACACCAAGCAAAGTTAACAGCACCAGATAATGCGAATGGGTGTGGATGACCGCTGAAGCCGCAGGGTCAGCCTCGTAAATGGCACGATGCAAGCGCTGTGCTTTGCTGACTGGATCACCAAACAGTTGCTGCCCGTTGTGATCGAGAAACGCCAATCGATGCGCTTGCAATTGGCCTAAGCAAGCATCGGTGGGCGTCATCAAGTAACCAGTACCGCTTGGTACATCAAGCTTGACACTAATGTTACCGGTACTGCCATGCACGTAGCCACGCTTAAACAAGCTCTCACCTGTTTCACAAATGGCTTGTGCGTGTGTCAGCCACTGGGCAGGCACATCCGGCATGCGGTTCATGACAACACGCCAAAGACTGAGCTGAAGAAGTCCTCGCGACCAAAATTACCTGACTTTAAGCAAATGTGGGCAGACTGCCCATCAAGGCCCGATTGGCCGTAACACCAAGGCACACCAGGGTCGACCTGTGGCCCGATACGCAATTGATTCAGTGCCAAAGCTTGGACAACCGCCCCAGACGTCTCACCACCAGCCACCACCCACTGCCGAACGCCACCTTGCCAAAGCGCTTGGGCAATCACAGCCAACCAACCCTCGATTTTTTCGCCGAGCTGCAGCGCACCGAGTGCCGCTTGGTTACTTTTTAACGCTTCTGGTGAGTCCGTCGAGTACACCAACACGGGGCCTGTTTTTAGGCAATCCAGCGCCTGCAAAGCCAACTGCTGAACATAATCAGGGCTCTGGTGGGCCACCACAGGGTCCAAACGAAACGCTTTGCCACCAGCCTCAATAAAGGCTGCGACCTGAGCCTGCGTGGCCCTAGAGCAGCTGCCTGCAATCATCGCTTGGTAACCTTGCGCCGGCGGCAATTGCGCGGCTTGAGGGTTAGCGCTCACCCGAAAGTTTGGCGGCAACCCAATGGCCAAACCCGAACCCGCGGTCACGAGAGGCAAGTCTTTGACTGCTGCCCCGAGCGCCAAGAGATCATCATTGGCTATAACATCCAAAACCGCTATGCCCACGCCCGCGCTTCGCAATGCTTCAAACTTGGCTTGAATCGACGCTTGGCCGGCCTGCACCACTTTGTAATCAACCAAACTCACGCGATGCTCGGTTTGTGCCTGCAACACGCGCGGCAAGTAGGCATCTGTCATTGGGGTTAACGGGTGCTCTTGCATGCCACTCTCGTTAAGCAAAACATCACCCACAAACAAGTAGCCGCGGTAAACGGTACGGCCGGCATCCGGAAACGCGGGCGTGGTCACTGTGAACGAGGTGTTTAGCGCCTGCATCAAGGCATCAATCACCGGCCCAATATTGCCCTGAGGCGTTGAATCAAATGTCGAGCAATACTTAAAGTAAATTTGGCTCGCCCCCATCGACTGCAGCCACCGCAGGGCAGCAAGCGACTGCGCGACCGCATGATTCGGGGCAATCGTTCGGGATTTGAGTGAAACCACCACGGCATCGACCACCTCAGGCAAAGGCGCCTTGGGCACGCCGATGGTTTGGATGACTCGCATCCCGCTTCGGACCAGATTGTTGGCCAAATCAGTCGCGCCGGTAAAGTCGTCGGCGATACAGCCTAATAAGGGTCTAGACATCGAAAGGTTTGCCTCGCATCGCATCAATTCAAGGGCAGTATGCCTGAAATAGTGGATCCTTGACAGGCGATGTCAGTAAAGACTTTCAAAAAAATGAGCCCCCGTGAAGCGCTCATTAACATCGCTTTTAAACCAAGCTTAGGGCCTAAAACAGGCACCAAACCCTTGGCGCGAAACGAATAATTGTGTTGCTTACTTTGGAATGTAAATGTTCACACCACTCGCACTGATGTCAAACTGCAAGCCTTCAGTGGTGCCTTTGAGCTGCAGCGTCACGCCTTTTTCATTACGCAGTGTCATACCGCCCACGCCCTTGCCAGCGGCAACGCTGCCACCCACGCGACCATAGTTGCCGGGGAAGTCCTCGATCTTTTTTAGGTCATAGACATCGCCACTGGCTGACATTTTTGAAAAACCAACGTTAGCACCCACTCCCAAACCACCAATTTTAAAGGGATGCTTCTTACCGTCTATATTCAGCACGCCGTCACCAACGCTGCCACCGATGATGAATCCAAATTGGGTTTCGTCAATCGTGATTTGTGCATCAGGTGTTTTTGCGGCCGCAACACCACCAGCGGCAATGGAAAGCGCCATAAAACCTGTTGTTAACCAATTTTTTAAATTCATCTTTACTTCTCCTTGTTGAAATCACTGTGATTGTGTCCGCGCCATGTCAATATTTCTCTACCCTAACCGTTTACAGGTTAAAGGCCTCAGCATTTTCTACAAGTGCAAAATCAAATGTTGATCGGGTTTGGGCGGTTTAAGCTGTTGCAGCACCCCCTAGACAACGCTTACTATCGAAAGTTAAGGAGATCTTTGATATGAGTCAGTTATTCAGTCCAGTTGTGCTTGGCCCACTCGCCCTATCCAATCGAATCATTGTGGCACCGATGTGTCAATACTCAGCCCAAGAGGGCAGTGCCACAGACTGGCATTTGGCCCATTTGGGTGGACTGGCCATGTCAGGGGCTGCTGTCGTCATTATCGAAGCCACTGGGGTTGAAGCCATCGGCCGGATCACACCGGGCTGTTTGGGCCTTTGGAGCGATGCCAACGAAGCGGCCCTAGCCCGCACGCTGAAAATCACTCGGCCACTTTCTGACGCCAAGTGGATTATCCAACTGGGTCATGCGGGCAGAAAAGCCTCAAGCGCGCGCCCCTGGGAGGGCGGTGCACAAATGGCAGCAACCGATGGTGGCTGGCAAGCCTGCGCACCAAGCGCACTTGGACACCTCGAAAACGAAACGCCACCTGTGGCGCTCGATCTGGCTGGTCTAAAACGCATAAAAATGGCTTTTGTTCAGGCGGCTAAAAGAGCCGTTCGACTTCAATTAGATGGCATTGAGTTGCACGCCGCTCATGGTTACTTGTTGCATCAATTCCTCTCTCCACTGGCGAACCAACGCAGCGACGAGTACGGTGGCACCTTGGCGAATCGGATGCGCTTTGTGCTGGAAATATTTGATGACGTCAAAGCCGAGATACCTGAAACGATGGCATTGGGCGTCAGGGTATCGGCCACTGACTGGGTTGAAGGCGGCTGGGATCTTGAGCAGACCATTGCTTTAGCCCATCAACTGAAGCAGCGCGGTTGTGACTTTATCGATGTCTCAAGCGGTGGCGTGAGCGCCCACCAGAAAATCACACCGTCGCCAGGCTATCAGGTGCCATTTGCCCAAGCCATCAAAGCGGCAACTGGCATGACCACGATGGCCGTGGGTCTGATCACTGAGCCCCAACAAGCCGAAGACATCATCGCCCAAGACCGAGCTGACTTGGTGGCTTTGGCCAGAGGGGTTTTGTATAACCCCCGCTGGGGCTGGCATGCTGCAGCCGCCCTAGGCGCAAGCGTTCAGGCCCCGCCACAGTACTGGCGTTGTCAACCTCGAGAGGTCCGAGACTTGTTCACCAGTACGCGACTTGGACAACGTTAATCTCTAAAATTATCAAACTGCAGTGGTTGTTCGACTTCAGTTGTCTTTAGTAACGCAATGGCCTGCTGCAGATCGTCGCGTTTCTTACCCGTGATGCGAAGCTTTTCGCCCTGAATCTGCGTGTCGACTTTGAGTTTGGCTGTTTTGATGGCAGCCACGAGTTTTTTGGCTGTCGGTTGATCGATGCCTTGCTTGACTGTCACCAGCTGTCGAGCACCGCCCAAGTTTTCAATGGCATCAGCCGTATCCAAACAGCGAACGTCGATACCGCGGGCGCTAATCCGCCCACGCAAGATATCAAGCATTTGCTTAAGCTGAAAGGCCGTTGTGGCGTGCTGAGTCACCACAAATTCGTTTAGCTCAAACTTGGCTGGCGTGCCTTTAAAATCAAATCGGGTCGATAACTCTCGATTGGCCTGATCGACCGCATTGGTTAACTCGTGCTTGTCTACCTCAGACACCACGTCAAATGACGGCATGACTTTTCTCCTTTGAAACCATTGGCACGCGCCAGAAGCTTTAAACGGACAGACGGAAATTCGATTCAATGCCCTACAAAACTGGTCTTAAAACGATTATGCTCAACCAACAAACTTCGGTTTTATACACACATCATGCCCGATCTCAGCTGTTCTATCGCTGCACTCTACATCTATCCTATCAAATCTTGTGCTGGCGTGAGCGTCCTGAGCGCTGAAATCACGCCGCAAGGCCTCTTGCATGATCGCCAGTGGCTAATCGTCGACCAAACGGGGCGCTTCCAAACGCAACGACAAATACCGCACCTGGTTTGGATAACGCCTTCAATTGGGGCGCAAACCCTCACGCTCAGCGCGCCCGCTCAACCCGACATCACAATCACCACAGCATCTGCAGACCAGCCCCAGCGTTTCGTCACCCGAGAGGTGCAGATTTGGAATGATCGTGTGCCCGCACTTGATATGGGGCCTCATGCCAGCCAATGGCTAAACGACTACCTGCAAGTGCCAGGCAAAACATTTCACTTGGTGCAATTTGATCCTCGCGCCACGCGACTGAGTGATCGTCAGTGGACCGGGGAGAAGCCTGCAGCCGTTCAGTTCGCCGATGGCTTTGCCATCAATGTGATTTCAGAAGCCTCAATCGAATTATTTAACCAAAAGCGGCTCGAGCGCGATATGGACCCTATCGAAGCCGACCGTTTCAGGCCCAATGTTGTGATTGCTGGCCTTGATGCCCATGACGAGGACAACATCAAAACGATGATCACGCCAACAGCGAGTGGACCTATCGAATGGGCGTTGGTCAAGCCCTGCCCGCGCTGCCAAATCCCGAACATCGACCCGCAGACTTCAATCAGCGACCCCGCCATCACTGCACTGCTATTGAGTTACCGCCAGTTGGCCCATATGGATCATGCGATATGCTTCGGCATGAATGGGATCGTAAAAACCGGTGCTGGAAAAATACTGTGTGTGGGTCAACCCATACATGCCACGCTTGACCTTTAAAGGTGCGTTGTGATTATTCGCCTTCGCTTTGGTTTGTTGGCTAGCTTCTTGGGTTTAGCCCTTGCCTTTGGGCTGTCAACGCAAAACGCCCAGGCGACCCCCGCCGAGTCAGTCACTGAAATCAAACGCCAGCTCGATCATCGAGTGCCTGGCGGCGTAGCCGTTTTGGCCATTGGCACTCACCCCCAAAAACCGCAGGCGTTCTTTAACGACGCCCCCGTCTTGGTCTTGGCTGACGAGAAGCAGCAATGGTGGGCGGTGGTGGGTTTGTCGCTAGACACCACGGTGGGCAAGCAACAGTTAACGGTGCGCTCTACACCATCGGAGCAGACGGTTACCGCCGTGCCATTTGAGGTCGCCACCAAAACGTATCGCAGCCAGCACATTCGCTTGAAAGATCGCGCGATGGTGAGCCCACCACCCGCAACACTGGCACGCATTAAGCAAGAACTTGACACTCAAATCGCCGGCTATCAAACATTCTCTGATGCCTTGCCGTCTAACTTAATTTTTGATATGCCCGTTGCGGGCCGCCAATCCAGCCCATTTGGTTTACGGCGTTATTTCAATGGCGAACCGCGTAACCCGCATTCCGGCCTGGATTTTGCCGCGCCAACAGGCACACCGGTCAAATCACCCGCCGATGGTCGTGTTTTGTTGATTGGGGATTTTTACTTCAATGGCCTGACCCTCTTTATTGATCACGGCCAAGGCGTGATCACCATGTTTTGCCATCTGTCTGAAATCGAGTACCTGCCAGGCGACACCGTCAAGCGCGGTGACGTGGTGGGCAAAGTCGGTAGCACAGGACGCTCGACGGGGCCGCACCTGCATTGGAATGTGAGTCTGAACAATGCTCGGGTCGATCCTGCCCTTTTTCTAAAGGCGCGCTAAACCAACATGACTGTGCAAGTCTAGGCACTCACTCCTTGGGTTTAAACGGAAAACCCGTAAACATCGCCCGTGTCTGGTCTTGCATTTGATCTTGCATCTGCACAAACATGTTCTTACTTTGCTCAACATAATTATTCATCATGTTTTGTAGCATCGGCGTCTGCATTGACATGAACTGAGACCAGGCCTCTGGCCCAAACTGTGCGCCATACATGCTCTTGGACTGGTCGGTCATTTGATCCTGGATTTCCTTAAAAGCTTGAATGTTCTTTTCAAGATAAGCCCCCATCATGCCCTGCATGGCATGACCGTAGAACCGAATGACCTGCGCGAGCATCGTCGAGGAGAACATGGGCACACCACCACTTTCTTCCTCTAAGATAATTTGCAACAAGATGCTCCGTGTGAGTTCCTGACCCGTTTTGGCATCTATCACGGTAAATATTTCGTTATCTAGCACGAGCTGCTTGACATCAGACAGCGTGATGTAGGTGCTGGTTCTGGTGTCGTACAAACGGCGATTCGGGTACTTCTTGATCAGCCTTACAGGCTCTGCTGCTGTCGTGTCAGTCATTTCTTATCGATTCCTCATTTATAGCGGACAAGAAGGGCGACACCTGCCGCCGTTCTTTTCTTTCAACTTAACCCATATGCAGACCGCCATTGAGCGAGAAATCAGCACCCGTTGCAAAACCCGCATCTTCAGAAGCAATCCAGGCAATGATGGAAGCAATTTCAGACGGCTCGCCGAGTCGCTTAACCGGAATAGTGGCAACAATTTTCTCCAACACTTCTGGCTTGATTGCTTTCACCATGTCGGTACCGATGTAGCCTGGTGACACTGTATTGACGGTCACGCCTTTGCTGGCCACTTCCTGAGCCAGTGACATACTAAAGCCGTGAATGGCCGCTTTGGCAGTGGCATAGTTGGTCTGACCAAATTGGCCTTTCTGACCATTGACCGAACTGATATTGACAATGCGTCCCCAACCGCGCTCAACCATGCCATCAATCACTTGTTTGGTCACGTTAAATAGGCTGTTAAGGTTGGTGTCCATCACGCCACGCCAGTCCTCTAAAAGCATCTTGCGAAACACACCGTCACGAGTAATGCCAGCATTGTTCACCAAAACGTCCACAGGACCATGCTCGTCGATCACTTTCTTAAACGCACTCACCGTAGAGTCCCAATCGGCAACATTACCAACAGAGGCGTAGAACGTGAAGCCCTCTTCAGCTTGTTCTTTGATCCAGCGATCAAAGTCGCGGCTCGGCCCACAACCCGCAATCACTGTCATACCTTCTCGTGCTAACCGCTGACAGATGGCCGTGCCGATACCGCCCATACCACCTGTGACGTACGCAATCTTTTTACTCATCTTGCGTCTCCTTTACTCTTTGCAAAAGTACAACAAACTTAAATAACTTATGAACCCATTGCACCAAACACTCAAACGGCCCTAACCTTGACATACCGACCAGGCGAGGGCTCAATTTCGGGATATTGAATCGAGCCAGCCAAGCGCGGTGCGGCAACCTTCTTGCCCGAGTGACTGGCCAGCCACTGAACATAGTCATGCCACCAACTGCCAGGCTTCTCCGTAGCGGCTTCAAACCAGGTATCAGGGTCGACGTTGCTCGACTCGATCGAGGTCCAGTAGCTGCGCTTATTTTTTGAGACGGGATTAATCACACCCGCAATGTGGCCAGAGGCCCCCAAAACAAATCGTACCGGCCCCTTCAATAAGTCAGCGGAATGATAGGCTGTATGCCAAGGCACGATATGATCTTCCTTTGATGCAAACACATACGAAGGGATGGTGATCTTGCCAAAGTCGATTTTTTTGCCGCATATTTCAAGGGCACCCGGCTGACAAAGTTTGTTCTCGATGTAGGTATTTCGAAAATACCAAGTGAAAAATGGGCCAGGCAAATTGGTACTGTCACCATTCCAGTAAAGCAGATCAAACGGTACGGGCGACTGCCCTTTCAAATAATTTGAAACGACGTAGTTCCAGACGAGTTCATTGGGACGCAGCATGGAAAAGGTATTGCCGAGCTCGCGTGCCGTCATCAATCCACCCTTGCCAATAGATTGTTCGCGCAACTCAGCGTGTGGCACATTGGCAAAAACGCCCAAGGCGCCGGTATCCACAAAATCAAGCATCGTTGCCAACAGTGTCAGCGAAGCCGCCGGCGACTGTCGCTTGGCTGCCAAAACGGCCAGAGCCGTTGAAAGCATGGTGCCACCCACGCAGAACCCCAACACGTTGATTTTGGGTTGCCCAGAGATTTTTCGTACAACAGCGATTGCCTCAATCAACCCCCCTTCGATATAGTCATCCCAAGCCGCTGTTTCAATCCCATCAGTGTCTTCAGGCAACGGGTTGCGCCAAGAGATCACAAACACGGTGAAGCCTTGGCCTACCAAATAATTGATGAAGGAACTTTCCACTTGGAGATCAAAAATATAGTATTTGTTAATGCAAGGCGAAACCATCAAGAGCGGCCGTGAAAACACGGTTTTGGTTTGTGGTTTGTACTGGATAATCTCAAGGTATTTATTGCGAAAGACAACCGAGCCCGGCGTAATCGCCAAGTTTCGCCCAACCTCAAACTCGCTTTCATCGGAATGGGTAATCCGGCCCTTTTGCACATCACTTAAAAAATTGCCAATACCAGACTGCAACGATTGCCCACCCGACTCGATGAGAACTTGCTGTGCCTCTGGATTGGTGGCTAAAAAATTAGCTGGTGACATGGCATCGACCCATTGCATGGCCGAGAATCGCAACTGATCTTTGACTGACGGGTCGCACTGGGATGTCTCTACCAGCCGCTTCATCGCGTCACCAGAAAGCAAATAGAGATGGGCCATGAGCAGGTGCATGGGACTCTCAGACCAAGCTTCACCGTTAAAGCGGCGGTCTGCAACAGGCGGCAGTTCACCCCTGGCCGCAGCCTCAGTGATCGCTTGCCATTTACCCATGAAAGCCGACTGAAGTTTGACCAATTCTTGCTGATCAATGCCTGTCGGTACTGCCCAAGACTGATTAAACGGTGCGCTCACGTTAAGTCGATATCCTATTTGGTGATTTATCTTAGACAGTTGGATCAATCGTGCGCTGTCCTTTTAAACTTGTCAACGGTACTTACCCAACCATGCCAGTGTGGCCATGCGCCCGGTGCGTCCATCACGCCGGTAGCTGAAAAATCGTTGCTGCTCGTCACTCACCGTACAAAACCCGCACCATTTAGAATGCTTAATGCCCATGGAATGAAGCGCTCGCAAGGCCAAACCGGGCAGGTCACAACGCCACTTGTGCGGCGCATCATCATCTGGGCTAAAGAACGTTTGGTGCCCTGGCGATTGAGCAAGGAACGCTTGCCTGACGTCCTTGCCCACTTGAAACGCACTTGGACCAATACAGGGGCCAATCCACGCCTGCCATTGCCTCAAATCACGATTGGGTACAGCCACCTTTTCTTGCATGGCCAGCACCAATTCGCTAAGCACCCCCAGTGCCAAGCCCCGCCAGCCGGCATGGGCGACACCCAAAACCCTACCACCGCCGTTGATCACCACGGGCATGCAATCTGCCGTTTGGATCGCCAACACCACGTCAGAAGATGTCGTAACGGCCGCATCAGCCTCAAATGGGGCAGTTAACCGATCAACCTGATCGGCATCCATAACCTTACGGCCGTGAACTTGATCAAGCCAGATCGGTTCGGACGGCAGGTTAGCTCGCAAAAAGCGACGATTTTCCAGAACCGCTCGCACATCGTCGCCGACATGCAAGCCCACATTAAAGGCATCAAACGGTGGTTCGCTAACCCCACCAAACCGAGTGGTACTCATCACTTGAAGCCCCAGAGGCAAGTCTTGAGGGGTGATCCAAGGATATTGCTCTTGTGAATATTGAGTCATTGGTTGGGCTCAGTCCAGCGAATGAGTGACAACACTTCACTCATGTCTGGTGGTGGTTCACTGAAAAATTTAAGCATCTCACCGGTTTTGGGGTCCTCAAATCGCAACTCCTGAGCATGCAACATCTGACGCTTGGCACCAGCCATTATTCGACCACCGTACAACACATCACCCACCAAAGGATGACCAAGGCTTGCCAAATGAACCCTGATCTGATGGGTGCGTCCCGTTTTTAGCTTACAAATCACTTGCGTAACCGTCTGATCCTCAAACATGCCCAAGCGCTGTCGATTCACTTGCGTGATCGCTTCCTTGGGGGCAATGGGGCGTGTCACGCTCATTTTAATGGGCACCCTTGAATCACGCCCAATAGGCTGATCAACGAGGGCGGTAAACCCTGTAAAGTGGCCGTGACACAACGCCAAATACTGCCGATGCACGCTGCGTGCTTGCAGCTGCCGAACCAGATGGGTTTGGGACGTTTCCGAACGCGCCACCACCATCAATCCCGACGTGTCCTTGTCGAGGCGATGCACAATGCCAGCTCTTGGCACATGCGTCAGAGAAGGATCCATGAATAACAACCCATTGAGCAACGTTCCCTGCCAGTTACCCGCTCCAGGATGGACAACCAGGCCGACGGGCTTATTGATAACGATCCACTGGTCTGACTGTGCCACCACTTCAAAATCGACGGCCTGAGGGCTATAAGCCAGCGATTGTTCGCCTTGTTGTGGCTCAACCTCAATCACATCACCAACCGAAACTTTATACCGAACTTTTGACTGCACTTGACCGTTGATGCGCACATGCCCTTGTTCTATCCAGCCTTGCAAACGCCCCCGAGAATGTTCGGGCAGGCAAACGGCCAATTGCTTGTCAAGTCGCTCACCCCAGACATTTTGACCAACCACAAATCGTAACGGTTGGCACTGTGCCTGCAAAATGGGGCTCTCAAAGTCGTCAGTCGGGTCTTGAACGTTTATGATGAAACTCACAGTCTTGTTTCGAGTCTTATAATCTTAATTAAATGCTAACACTCAGGAAGCTTGCGTGACCTCTTTCACAAACTTTACCGGCCTATCTTGCAAACCGCTCTCACGGACATGTTTGGTGTTGCTGCTACTTGCCAGCCTTCTAACACTAAGCGGCTGTTCATCGGGCGGCGGTGATGATTTTGATGAAACAGCCAATTGGCCTGTCGAGCGACTGTTTGAATCAGGCAAATCTGAAATGAATGCCGGCGCTTGGCAAGACGCTGGCACACGATTCATGGCTGTTGAGGCCCGCTTTCCTTTCGGGCCATACGCACAACAGTCCCTGATTAACCTGGCGTACGTGCAGTGGAAACAGGGTGAGCCTGAAATGGCTTTGGCGACGATCTCACGATTCCAGCGTCAGTATCCCAGTCACCCAGGCTCTGATTACATGCTTTTTCTGCGCGGCCTTATTCTATTCACACCGCCAAGTGCCGCCCTTTCCTTTCTTACCCGACAAGATCCCGCTGAGCGCGACCCGCAAGCCCTACGAGAATCTTACGAATCTTTCAACCAATTGATCACACGCTACCCAAAAAGTATTTACGCTGATGATGCCCGCGCACGAATGAACTGGTTGGTGAACACCATGGCGGAAAATCAACTACATACCGCCACTTTTTATTACGAACGCGAGGCCTACGTCGCGGCCATCAACCGTGCACAAGTGGTGTTGACTGATTATGAAGGGGTTCCAGCTGCAGAAGAGGCAACCTACATCATCATGATGTCGTACCAAAAACTCAACATGCCCGAATTGAGTAAGGATTACGAGCGCGTTCTCCTGAAAAACTATCCAGACACCAAACTCATCGAGCAGGGATTAGATCGCAACACCTACAGTGTCTGGAATCCATTGCGTTATTTTTAAGCGCCGCCCCGGCGGGCAGCGATGAAATCGAGCACGTCTTGCGCATGCCGGGTGCGCTGAAAGGGTGGCAAACCTTGCCAGAGGGCACGGCCGTATGGCTTGTCAACCAAACGGCTATCGCCCACTATCAACACACCCCAGTCCTTTTCGCTTCGAATCAATCGACCAGCCCCCTGCTTTAGAGCAATGGCCGCCTCAGGCACTTGAAACTCAAGGAAGGGATTGCCCCCTTTGTCACGACAGGCTTTCAAACGCGCCTGCAAAATGGGATCATCTGGCGGCGCAAAAGGTAGTTTATCGATCGCCACCACTGTGAGCCGCTCACCTGCAACATCAATGCCTTCCCAAAACGTTGCGCTGCCCACCAATACCGCATGGTCTTGTTCACGAAATGCGCTCAACAGGGTGCCTCTGGGTTGAGCACCTTGGCGCAAAATAGGCCATTGCAAATCATTTTCGTTATAAAGCGTCTCTAAAGCTTGAGCCACCCGATCAACCGCGCGCAACGTGGTGCATAAAACCAATGTCGCACCGTCATTTTGCACAATGATGGGGAAAATCCACTGAGCGAAAGCCGCGGAATAGTCGGGATGATTCACCGCCGGCAAGTCACTGGGCACGCAAAGATAAGCGCAACGCTCATAGTCAAAGGGTGAGGGCTGATGGTGTGTGTCTATATCTTCCAATCCAAGTCGATCCACAAAATGACTGAAGTCACCCTTGACCGAAAGCGTCGCTGACAAGAAGACCCAGGCTTGGGCGCCTTTTTTATCTGATGAAAACGCCTCGGTAATCGACAGTGGTGCGACATTAAACCGAACGTGTTGGCTGGTATTTTCTAACCAATACACCATGTCGCTAGACCCCGACACGGCTCCAAATCCTGAGCTAAGCAATAACACTTGCTGCCACAAGTGAAGTCGCACTTGGCAGGTTTGCGCAGTGCGAGCGAGTGCCGCAATATCAGGGTGTTGTTCTTCATGTTGACACAAGGCTTTGAGCAAACGATCCAGCGCCTCACAAAGCACCTCAAACGCAGCAACGCTTTCGGGCTGCTGCAAAATATCATCGGGCATTGCACGGCGATTGGCTGTTTGGTCAATCCAGTCACAAGCCAACCGCCATTCTTTGATGGCAAGGGTCAACCCTTCGCATAACTGACTCCATTTCAGCGCCTCGCGAGCATGTGCCAAACCAGCCACTTCGGACTGACGAGCCAGATCCTGAAGCTGGCCAGTCGAAATCGATTGGCCTAGAAATCGTGTTGCCACCGCGGGAAGTTGGTGGGCTTCATCAAAAATCACCACGTCCGCTTCGGGCAGCAGGTCTGAAATTCCTTCTTGCTTAAGTGATGCGTCTGCCATGAACAGGGCGTGGTTAATGACCACCAAGTCAGCCTCTTGGGCCTCTCGACGGGCTTTGTAGACGAAACACTCGCGTACATGAGGGCACTCTTGACCCAAACAATTCTCGCGTGTGGAGGTCACCCGACTCCAAATATCAGCCTCTTCAGGCACGCTTGACAACATGGCACGATCACCGGTGTTTGAAGTTGCCGCAAATTGCCGGATTTGACGTAGCCAAATGATTTCGTTTTTAGATCGAAGCGCTTCAGGATCATCTTGCAACCGTTCAAGATGATGATGGCAAACGTAGTTGGCCCGTCCCTTGAGTAAAGCGGTGACCAAAGGCAATGCCAACGCTTGGCGCACCAGCGGCAAGTCTTTACCAAACAACTGATCTTGAAGCGTTCGGGTGCCTGTTGAGACCAACACTTTGGCACCAGACATAATGGCAGGCACCAAATAAGCTAATGTTTTGCCAGTGCCAGTTCCCGCTTCAGCCACCAAAACACCACGCTTTCTGATGGTTGCCTCAATGGTTTGGGCCAAAGCCAGTTGACCCGGTCGCTCACGAAAATCTGGGGTGTGTTTAGACAGTCCGCCCTCTGAGCCAAATATCGATTCAAGCTCACTCAAGCGGCTAATTCCTCAATGGCCGCCCGAGTGGTTTGTAGCAAATCGTCGCGTTGAGCAGCGCTTCCGCAGACAGGGCCTTGGGCCACTGTTTGTTCATCAATCAAAACCAAATAGCCTGTCGCACCCTCTTCTTCAACGGTCACAGAAGATGTCCGAAGTTCCAACTGTCGCAAAATGACCCCCACCTGCTTGGGGTCTTGATGGGCCAGTGATGTGCACAAGGTCAGCCCAGCTTGAGAAATCAGCTTGAAGCGAAACAGACCCTGCTCATCTCGGAACTGCACGAATCGCGGACCTTTGCCGGTCTTGGCCTTTCCCGCCTTCCCCGCTTGACTACCAACGTCAACATGGCTTGACTTGGTTGGCGCAGCGATACCAACCGCTTGGCGCAATTGCGCCATGAATGGTGTCGCTATCTCACGGGCCCGCTTGGCACCCGCCTGCAAGATATCCTCTAAATCATCAGGCCTTGCCATCAATTGATCGTAATGCTCGCGAAGTGGCGCGATCTCCTGCTCAATCACATTGACCAGTGACTGCTTGGCCTGGCCCCAGCCCATACCTGCGACCAAGGCATCTATAAATACCTGCGTTTGTTCGGCGCTGGCAAATGCCCGAAATATCGGCAGCAGGTTTGAACGGTGGGCATCTTTGGGTTCACCCGGTTCGCGCGAGTCTGTCACAATTTTAGCCACCGCCGTTTTCAAGGCTTTGGTGCCGCCCTCAAATAAGGGTACTGTGTTGTGATAACTTTTGGACATTTTCCGGCCATCCAAACCGGTCAACGTGGCCACAGACTCGTCAACCACGGCTTCAGGTAGAACGAACCAGTCAGCCTTCGAACGGGGGTATAGGTGGTTAAAACGTTGCGCGATGTCTCGCGCCATTTCCAGATGCTGTACCTGATCACGACCCACCGGTACCTTGTGGGCGTTAAACATCAGGATATCGGCGGCCATCAAGATCGGATATGAGAATAAACCCATGTTGATCCCATCATCATCTTCGAGATTTTTTTCGCGATTGGCATCAACCGAGGCTTTGTAGGCATGCGCTCGGTTCATCAACCCCTTACCCGTGACGCAGGTTAGCAACCAACTGAGCTCAGGGATTTCAATGATGTCCGACTGACGGTAAAACAGTACCCGTTCTGGATCTAGGCCCGCGGCCAACCAGGTGGCGGCTATTTCCATGCGAGAGCGGGCAATACGTTGGGGATCTTCGCATTTGATCAAGGCGTGCAAATCAGCCAAAAAGAAAAAAGCTTGCACCTCAGGCTGTTGACTGGCTCGAATCGCTGGTCGAATGGCGCCCACATAGTTGCCAAGGTGTGGTGTACCTGTGGTGGTAATGCCAGTAAGAACACGGGTTTTCATGGGATCAATTCTTCACTTAAGATCTGATAATGACACCGAATCGCTCACAACGTCACGGTGGCTCTTTTCTGCTCATCAAGGTATTCTTGTGACTGCATTTCTTGCAGTCTTGAAACCGTGCGATGAAACTCATTTGACATGGGACCTTCAGTGTATAGCGCCTCAGGCTCGCAAGCCGCCGATATGACTAATTTGACCTTGTGGTCATAAAGCACATCAATTAGCCAAGTAAAGCGCCTAGCCTCAGAGGCATGACGCGGTTTCATCTGTGGCACCCCTGACAGAATAATCGCATGGAAACGACTGGCCAATTCCAAATAATCGTTCTGCGAGCGTGGCCCTGCGCACAGTGTCTCAAAGTCAAACCACACGACGCTGCCCGAACGGGCAACCGATCTTATTTCACGATGCTCGATTGAAATAACTGGGTCGAGCGCTGGCGTATCAGACAGCGCATCAAAAGTCTGTTGCAGCGCTTTTTGGGCGGCCTCATCCAAGGGGCTGTGATAGCACTGGACCTGTTCAAGCGCACGTCGTCGGTAGTCAATCCCACTGTCTACATTCAACACATCCATGCGATTAAGAATGAGTTCAATGGCGGGTAAGATCCGGTCACGGTGCAAGCCATCAGGGTACAGTTTGCTAGGCTCATAGTTTGAGGTCATGACAAACGATGTGCCACGATTAAACAGGCCGAGCAATAATTTGTACAGAATCATGGCGTCAGCCACGTCAGAGACATGGAACTCATCAAAACAGATCAGCCGATAACGCTTTGCTATCCGCTTGGCCACCTCATCAAGCGGATCTTGCTGCCCTCTGACCTCTTCGAGCTGGCGATGGATGCTGCGCATAAACTCATGAAAATGCACGCGTGTTTTGCGCACCACCGGCACCGAGGTGTAAAAGGCATCCATCAAAAAGCTTTTGCCTCTTCCCACACCGCCCCACAGATAGACCCCAGTGGGTACTTTGGCTGGTCGCAAGAGTTTCTTCAAAACATTCGAGCGTTGGCGCCTAAAAGCAATCCAATCATCAAAATAAACTTGAAGGCGTGCCACGGCTTGAAGCTGTGCCGAGTCGGCTGAGAAGCCCTTTTCTTGCAGTGCTTTGTCGTAGTAATCAGTAACGTTCATGGCTTTACAGTAAAAGGGCACTGATCCCGCAGGACAGTGCCCATCAAGAACATCACGCCTGAATTGATTTAGAAATTCAAGGCACGCTTGTCAACGGCCAATGCCGCTTCTTTCATGGCTTCAGACAATGTGGGGTGCGCGTGACAGATTCGTGCAATATCCTCGGCAGCCCCTCGGAATTCCATGATGGTGACCGCCTCGGCAATCAACTCAGAGGCCATTGGACCAATCACGTGCACACCAAGCACCTCATCAGTCTGGGCATGTGCCAGCACCTTGACCATACCCGTGGTATCACCTAGCGCACGTGCGCGTCCATTGGCCAAAAACGGGAAGGAACCTGATTTGTACTCAATCCCAGCCGCTTTGAGTTCTTGTTCGTTTTGACCAACCCAAGCTATTTCGGGCGAAGTGTAAATGACCCAAGGGATGGTGTTGAAGTTAACGTGTCCAAGCTGGCCAGCCATGCGTTCAGCAACCGCCACACCCTCTTCTTCGGCCTTGTGGGCAAGCATTGGCCCACGAACCACATCACCCACAGCCCAGACGTTTTCTAGGTTGGTCTTGCAGTGGTCATCAACGATCACAAAGCCACGCTCATCGAGCTTAAGGCCAACAGCCTCTGCCCCGAGACCGCCAGTGTAAGGAACCCGACCAATCGACACAATCAACTTATCCACCAACAGTTTTTGTTCCTGGCCGGCTGCATCTGTCCAGTCAATGCTCACTTGGCGCGCCGTGCGACTAATGTCGCTGATTTTGGCGCCCATGTTGATTTTCAAGCCTTGCTTTTGGAAGATCTTGAACGCTTCTTTGGCAATGGTCTGATCCACGGCAGCCAGAAACTCAGGCATCGCCTCAAGCACTGTCACTTCAGCGCCCAGACGACGCCAAACGCTACCCATCTCTAGACCAATGACACCCGCACCAATCACACCCAAACGTTTGGGCACAGCGCCAATATTCAGTGCACCGTCGTTGGACAAGACTTGTTTTTCATCGAAATCCAGCCCAGGCAACGCGCGCGCTGACGACCCTGTGGCAACGACCACGTGCTTGGCAATCAGGTCTTCCTCAGCGGTGCCGCTGACCTTGATTTGCCAACCCTCTGCTGATTTGCCAACAAATGAACCTTTGCCATGAAAAAATGCAATCTTATTCTTTTTAAATAGATAAAGAATACCGTCGTTGTTTTGCTTGACCACCTCATTTTTGCGACCCAGCATACGATCAAGCTTTAACGACACACCCTGACATTCAATGCCATGCTCGGCAAAATGATGGTTGGCTTGGTCAAAATGCTCAGACGACTGCAACAACGCTTTTGAAGGAATACAACCCACATTGGTACAAGTACCACCGGGAGCGGGATTGCCATCGCCGTTTTGCCACGCATCCACACAAGCGACCTTCATTCCCAACTGAGAAGCACGGATGGCGGCAATATAGCCGCCAGGGCCAGCACCAATCACCACCAAATCAAATTGTTTAGACATGAACCTTCCGTATTAGATTTCTAGCAACATGCGTTGTGGGTCTTCGAGCGCTTCCTTCATGGCTACCAAGCCGAGGACCGCTTCGCGACCATCAATCAGGCGGTGATCGTATGACAAGGCCAAGTAGTTCATCGGCCGAACGACAACCTGGCCGTTCTCGACAACGGCACGGTCTTTGGTTGCGTGCACACCCAAAATGGCTGCCTGTGGCGGATTGATGATCGGTGTGGACAACATCGAACCAAAAACACCACCATTGGAAATCGAGAAGGTACCGCCCGTCATCTCTTCGATGCCCAGCTTACCATCAGCGGCACGACGACCAAAATCAGCAATTGCCTTTTCAATATCGGCAATGGTCATTTGGTCGGCATTTCGCAAGATGGGAACCACCAACCCGCGCGGGCTGCCGACAGCAATGCCGATATCAAAGTAGCCGTGATAAATGATGTCTTTACCATCAATTGAGGCATTGATTAATGGATAACGCTTCAAGGCAGCAATCGCGGCTTTGACAAAAAACGACATAAACCCAAGCTTCACCCCGTGTTCTTTTTCGAATTTGTCCTTGTAGCGGTTGCGTAACTCAATGATGCCCTGCATGTTGACTTCGTTAAAAGTCGTCAGGATGGCGTTTTGTTGTTGCGATTGCAACAAACGCTCTGCGATTCGGGCACGCAAGCGGCTCATTGGCACACGCTGTTCAGCACGACCATCTAGCGATACCGGCATGGGCTGTGCCGTAACGGGAGCTGCTGCCATTGGTGCTGCTGGTGCTGGCTGCGCAGACAGCGCATCAGCCTTGGTCACACGTCCATCTCGGCCAGACCCAGACATCCCCTGTGCACTCATGCCTTTCTCGGCCAGAATCTTGTTGGCGGCCGGTGAGGCCACGCCGGCTGCACCGGCCGATGTTGGCGCAGCTGCTACTGGTGCTGTCACAGGCGTACTGGTAGCAACAGCCGGCACTGCTGCTGGTGCTGCTGTGGCTTTGGCTGCTGTGTCAATCTTGGCCAACAGCTCGCCTGACGCCACCAAACTACCATCACCCTTCACGATCTCGGTGAGCACCCCGGATGCTGGCGCTGGCACTTCAAGCACCACTTTGTCCGTTTCAACCTCAATCAAAATCTCGTCAGCTTCTACAAAGCTGCCAGCGGCTTTCTTCCAAGTCAAAAGCGTTGCTTCAGAAACCGATTCAGACAGTTGGGGAACCACTACTTCAGAAATAGACATATCAAATTTTCCGTAAATAAAATTCGTCGTAAAGCGAGACGTGTTTACTTTGTCAGCACAAAGGACTTAAAGCGATTGAAGGCCTGATCAATCAACGCTTTTTGTTGCTCTTGGTGCTTGGCGAGGTATCCAACAGCCGGTGACGCTGATGCAGGGCGGCCAGAATAGGCGAGCTTTTGACCAGGCGACATATTGCCAAAGAGATGATGCTCGACATAAAACCAAGCGCCTTGATTTTGTGGCTCGTCTTGCACCCAGACCACCTCAGTGGCTTTTGGATATTTACGCAGTTCGGTCTCAAATGTTTTGTGTGCGAATGGGTAGATTTGCTCCACTCGAATAATGGCAACGTTATTGGCTTTTCTTTCAGCACGAGCATTGACCAAATCGTAATAAACCTTGCCAGAACAGGCCAACACCCGCTTAACGTTAGCAGGATTAATATCCTTATCGACTTCACCTATAACGGAACGAAAGCGGTCTGTTGCCAAGTCTTTTAATGGTGAACCCGCATCCTTGTTACGCAACAATGACTTGGGTGTCATGATGACCAATGGTTTACGGAACTTGCGGATCATTTGACGTCGCAACAGATGGAAAATTTGAGCTGCCGTGGTCGGCTGCACCACCTGGATGTTGTTGTCCGCACAAAGTTGCAAGAACCGTTCGATGCGGGCCGAAGAGTGCTCAGGTCCCTGACCCTCATAGCCATGTGGCAACATCATGGTTAGACCTGACTGGCGACCCCACTTGGCTTCGCCCGAAGAAATAAACTGATCAATCACCACTTGGGCACCATTGACGAAGTCGCCAAATTGCGCCTCCCAAATGGTTAGTGTGTTCGGGTCAGCGCACGAGTAACCGTACTCAAATCCCAACACCGCCTCTTCAGATAGCACCGAGTCAATAACCGTGAAAGGGGCCTGCCCCTCGATCACGTTTTGAAGTGGCAAGTAAACGCCATCGTTCCAGCGCTCACGGTTTTGATCATGCAACACAGCGTGCCGGTGGGTAAATGTGCCGCGGCCCGAGTCTTGCCCCGTGATGCGCACGGCGTACCCAGAGGCCACCAAAGTGGCAAATGCCAAGTGTTCACCCATGCCCCAGTCGAGGTTGAGCTCGCCTAGCGCCATGGCACGACGGTCTTTGAGCAACTTATTGACCAAAGAGTGCGGTGTAAAGCCATCTGGCACCGAAGTGATTCGTTCACCAATGCGCTTAAGCTCCGCTAGGGGCACAGCGGTATCGGCCTGATCAGTCCACTTCGCACCAATGTAACCAGACCAGTCGATTGAGTACTTGCTCTTGTAATCGGTCAGAACGGGTTCAATGGTGCGGCCCCCGTCTTCCATCAGTTGGCGATAGGAATGAACCAAGGCATCACCACCGCCTTCGGGTAGAACACCTTGGGCAATAAGTTTATCCGCGTAGAGTTTTCGCGTGCCCGGGTGCTGACCAATGCGCTTGTACATCAGCGGCTGAGTCAATGAAGGGGTGTCTTGTTCATTGTGACCCAACTTACGGAAGCAGACGATATCGATAACAACATCGCGGCCGAACTGCATCCGGAAATCCAAGGCCAAACGTGAGGCAAACACCACCGCTTCCGGATCATCGCCATTGACGTGAAAAACCGGTGCCTCAATCATCTTGGCCACATCGGTGCAGTAAATCGTCGAGCGAGTGTCACGAGGGTCTGAGGTGGTAAAGCCAATTTGGTTGTTAATGACCACATGTAATGTGCCGCCTGTGCCATAGCCTCGGGTCATGGCCAAGTTCAACGTTTCCATCACCACACCTTGACCCGCAAAGGCGGCATCGCCATGCACCAAAATAGGTAACACTTGTTTACCATGCTCGTCGCCGCGACGTTCTTGGCGCGCACGGACGCTGCCCTCAACCACAGGATTAACAATTTCAAGGTGCGACGGATTAAAAGCCAAGGACAAGTGAACCGGACCACCGCGGGTCGAGAGATCACTTGAAAAACCATTGTGATATTTCACATCACCGTCAGTCAAACCTTCGGCGTGCTTGCCCTCAAATTCAGCAAACAACTCACCTGGCATTTTGCCCATGATATTGACCAAAACGTTCAAGCGTCCGCGGTGAGCCATACCCACCACGATTTCTTGAATGCCACTAACACCAGCATGGTTCACCAGCTCGTCCATCGAGGCAATGAAACTTTCACCACCTTCAAGTGAGAATCGCTTTTGACCAACGTATTTGGTATGCAGAAAACGCTCCAAACCTTCAGACTCTGTTAACTGCTGCAAAATGTTGCACTTTTCTTCGTTTGTGTATGACGGGGCGCTACGAATAGATTCAAGGCGTTGCTGAATCCAACGTTTGACGACCGGGTCAGAGCAGTGCATGAACTCCACGCCAATCGAGCGGCAATAGGTGTCGCGAAGCGCTTTGATAATCTGACGCAGCGTCATGGTGCTGTCAGACGTAAAGTACGTATTGGTTGCAGAAAACTCTTGATCCATATCGACTTCGCTGAGCCCATAAAATGCGGGATCAAGCTCAGGAATCTCATCACGGTCGTGCTGTTTAAGTGGGTCTAGTTCAGCCCAGCGTGAGCCCAAGGACCGATAAGCGGCAATTAAAGATTGAACGTGCAGCTGTTTGGAAGCAACCGTCAAATCGAGTTGTTGCGTTGCTTGAGCAAAACTGCCTTGCTTGGCACGCTGAACAAATGCATCAACGATAGGTGCGTGTGGCTGATCACGAGTCAGTTCTTGACCGTCTGTGGCAGGCTGATGCTGCAACTGATCAAAATAACTGCGCCAATTGTCAGGCACTGACCCGGGATTGTTTAAATAAGATTCGTAGAGCTCTTCTACGTAAGGGGCATTGCCACCAAAAAGATACGAGTTTTCTAACGCTTCGTTATGCGAGGACATTGATTGCTTCACCTAGACGGGTGTTTCACCCGATATGATGCAGGGAACCTTCCGCTTACACGGCCTAACCGGTTTGCGGATAGCGGGGCAGAAGGCACTGGAATAGCCTAAATAGCCATAAAAAATTGTAGCGCATCGTTGCACCTGACAGTCAGCTAAGAAGAATATATTTGCGAATAAGTCGTTTATTCGATGCTGCGCCGCTGAAAAACACCCCCCCGCAGGCCCTCACTTTTTCGGGCTTGTTTGCTCTAAATTGCCCTGGTTTATCCATTCAAAATGACGTCACCAAAGAATGTCGCTAAGAACAAACAGATGATTGAGCTTTTTCTCGCCTACCTTGCGTGCAGGGCAAAACCCCATTACGGAGCGGTTTGAAGGACACAAGGCCAATGATTTATTTTGTTCTACAGCGCACAATCTCATGCGCCAAGCGCTTTGACTGTTATGTTGCGAAATCGAGCATCGACTGCTCACCACATCGTTCTCAAGGCAAGGCATCAGGCACTCGAGCGGTGTTGGGTTTAGACAACATCAACGTGTCCCACGCCCCAATTGGTCGGTCAAATGAACAGCAAATGATGACGGTAATTGCAGAAAGAAAGAAAAACAACCAAACCACCTCGAGGGTGGCTTGGTTGTTTGAATAGCTTCCAGTGATGCGTCGAGGTGTGCGCTAGAAATACTTCGATCTAGCGAGTCTCTCTGATTGCGACCTACTTCTTTTTATACTGACGCGATGATTCACCGCTATAGATCTGGCGTGGGCGACCAATCTTGTACTCTGGATCGGACAACATTTCATTCCACTGCGCAATCCACCCAACGGTGCGAGCCAAGGAAAAAATCGCGGTGAACAATGCTGTTGGAATACCAATCGCGCGCTGAACAATACCCGAATAAAAATCCACATTTGGATACAACTTGCGTTCAACGAAGTACGGATCCTCAAGCGCGATTCGCTCGAGCTCCATGGCCAACTTGAACAACGGATCGCTTTCTAAGCCAAGTGAGGCCAACACTTCTTTGCAAGTTTGCTGCATCAGTTTGGCTCGAGGGTCATAGTTTTTGTAGACTCGGTGACCAAAACCCATCAAACGAACGCCTGAGTTTTTGTCCTTGACTTGCTCCATGAACTCGCCAACTTTCGCCATGCCACCGTTGGCCTGAATTTCTTCCAACATATTCAAGCACGCTTCATTGGCGCCACCATGCGCAGGACCCCAAAGGCAAGCCACACCTGCGGCAATGGCCGCAAATGGGTTGGTTCCCGAAGAGCCACACAACCGAACGGTTGATGTCGACGCGTTTTGCTCATGATCGGCATGCAGAATAAAAATACGGTCCAATGCTTTTTCAACCACCGGATTAACAACGTACTCCTCGCAAGGGTTGGCAAACATCATGCGCAAGAAGTTACCGGTGTAGCTCAAATTGTTTTGCGGATAGACGTATGGCTGTCCAATCGAATATTTGTAGGCCATGGCCACAAGTGTCGGCATCTTGGCGATTAAGCGAATGGCTGAAATATGCCGATGCATTGGATTCGTAATGTCGGTTGAGTCGTGATAAAAAGCCGACAAACCACCCACCAAACCCGTCAAAACGGCCATCGGGTGCGCATCACGACGGAATCCGCGCAGAAAAAAGTGCATCTGCTCGTTGACCATCGTGTGACGGGTCACCTGGTTATCGAAATCTTTTTTCTGTTCGCCATCCGGCAAATCCCCATTCAGAATGAGGTAGCAAATGTCCATGAAATCACAGTTAACGGCTAACTGTTCAATGGGGTAACCGCGATAAAGCAATTCACCTTTATCGCCGTCAATGTAGGTGATCGATGATTGGCATGCCGCTGTCGACATGAAGCCAGGATCGTAAGTAAACAGCCCTGTCTGACCGTACAACTTGCGGATGTCGATGACATCAGGCCCAACGCTACCAGAATAGACGGGAAGATCCATGGATGGTTTGCCGTTGGAAAACGACAGCGTGGCTTTGGTATCAGACAGTTTCATCAGATATTTCCTCGTTTGATACGAGGGTCACGCTGCGCGAAGACGTCTGAGCACATCGTGAACCTCAGGACTATCTAGCTCGCCTTCAGGCTCAGAGCGAGACAGCAACATTTGCAATAAATCGTTATCACCTAGCGCCATGATTTTAACTAGCCCATCAATGTCACGATCGGTTAACTCTTCTTCGTGGGCGTCCAAAAAACGGGTAATAATCAGGTCGTTTTCCAAGAGACCACGCCGAGAGCGCCACCGAAGTCGCGTTCTCTCAAGTTTTGTTAAATCACCCATACCCGTTTTTTGACTCACTATACCGTACGGCGGACCAGCATTTCTTTGATCTTGCCAATCGCTTTTGTTGGATTCAATCCTTTTGGACACACATCCACGCAATTCATAATGGTGTGGCAACGGAACAAACGGTAGGGATCTTCTAGGTTATCGAGACGCTCTGCCGTGGCTTGATCACGGCTATCGGCAATAAACCGATAAGCCTGTAACAAGCCCGCTGGGCCCACAAATTTGTCTGGGTTCCACCAAAAAGATGGGCATGAGGTCGAGCAGCAGGCACAGAGAATGCATTCGTAAAGGCCATTGAGCTCTTCGCGAGCTTCTGGCGATTGCAAGCGCTCTTTTTCAGGTGGTGGCGTGTCATTGATCAAATAAGGCTTGATTGAATGATACTGATTGAAGAAATGCGTCATGTCCACGATCAAATCACGGATAACCGGCAAACCTGGTAAGGGACGCAAAACAATGGGCTGCTTAAGCTCGTTTAAGTTGGTGGTGCAAGCCAAGCCGTTCTTACCATTGATGTTCATCGCGTCTGAGCCACAAACGCCCTCACGGCAAGAACGTCTGAGCGCCAGACTGTCATCAACGTCCAGCTTAATGCGCAGCAGTGCGTCAAGCAACATCTTGTCCGTTGGCTCGAGCTCGACTTCGAGCTTCTGCATATAAGGACGATCGTCTTTGTCAGGATCGTAGCGATAGATTTCGAACTTGATTACTCTTTTGGTGCTCATCATTTATCCCCGATTCTAATCAGAACGTACGCGTTTTGGGTGGGAAGCTCTCAACTGTCAATGGCGTCAACTGCACTGGCTTGTAATCCAACGTATTGCCATTTGTGTTCCAAAGCGTGTGCTTCATCCAAGTCTCATCGTTGCGCTCAGGAAAATCGTCTAGCGCGTGTGCGCCACGGCTTTCATGTCTGGCGGCCGCTGAGTGGATGGTTGCGCGTGCCACATCGATCATGTTTTCCAACTCAAGCGCCTCGATGCGAGCCGTGTTGAAAACCTGTGACTTGTCTTTGTAGGCAACGTTGGCAACCCGATTGGCTAGTTCGTCAATCATGTCACAGCCTTCTTGCAACATCGCTAGCGTGCGGAAAACACCACAATGTTTTTGCATGGTGTCACGGATGGCTTGACCGACTTCTTGAGTACGCTCACCCGTGGTGCGCGACTCAAGCTTATTGAAGCGATCCAACGACTGCTGAACGGACTCAACGGGCAAGTCTTGATGAGCGTGCTGGTTCTCAGGATGCGAAGCCACAATGTGATTGCCCGCTGCACGACCAAACACAATCAAATCGAGCAAGGAGTTCGTGCCCAAACGGTTGGCACCGTGCACCGATACCGCAGCCACTTCACCGATGGCGTACAAGCCATTGACAACCTTGGACTCGCCATTTTCCCAACTGACAACTTGGCCGTGGTAGTTCGCAGGAATACCGCCCATCTGGTAGTGAATGGTTGGAATCACGGGTATCGGATCACGTATGGGATCAACGTTAGCAAATTTGATTGCAATTTCGCGAATCGATGGCAAACGCTTATTGATCGTATCAGCGCCAAGGTGATCAAGCTTAAGCTCAATGTAGTCACCATTTGGACCGCAACCACGGCCTTCCTTGATTTCTTGGTCCATGCAACGTGACACAAAGTCACGGGGCGCCAAGTCTTTCATGGTTGGCGCATAACGCTCCATAAAACGCTCGCCGTCTTTGTTTAGCAAAATACCGCCCTCACCACGAACACCCTCGGTCACCAACACGCCGGCACCGGCTACGCCGGTGGGGTGAAACTGCCAAAACTCCATGTCCTGTAGCGCGACGCCGGCACGTGCGGCCATGCCCATGCCGTCGCCGGTATTGATAAAAGCATTGGTCGATGCGGCCCAAATACGCCCGGCACCGCCAGTCGCGATTACTGTCGTCTTGGCTTCGAGGATGTAAATGTCACCCGTTTCCATTTCCAGCGCGGTAACACCAAGCACGTCGCCGTCATCGTTACGAATGAGGTCAAGTGCCATCCACTCAACGAAAAATTGCGTGCGTGCGGCGACGTTTCGCTGGTAAAGCGTATGAAGTAACGCGTGACCGGTACGGTCTGCGGCCGCACAGGCGCGTTGCACAGGCTTTTCACCAAAGTTCGCGGAGTGTCCGCCAAAAGGGCGCTGGTAAATGGTGCCGTCAGGGTTGCGGTCAAAAGGCATGCCAAAATGCTCAAGCTCATAAACGGCGTTGGGCGCCTCACGACACATGAACTCAATCGCGTCTTGATCCCCCAGCCAGTCCGAACCTTTGACCGTATCGTACATATGCCAGTACCAATGATCTTCACTCATGTTGCCGAGCGACGCACCAATACCGCCTTGTGCTGCTACGGTGTGCGAGCGTGTAGGAAACACTTTGGAAAGAACGGCAACTGACAAACCGGCGTTAGCCAGTTGCAAGGAGCAACGCATGCCGGATCCGCCGGCACCCACGACCACCACATCAAACTGGCGGCGAGGTAATGATTTCATATCAACAACCACGGTTTAAGCTCCCCAGAGAATGACGACAAAATAAATAACCGAACCCACCAACCACAGAACAGTCAGTACCTGTAATCCCAGCCGAATACCGGTGGGCTTGACATAATCCATCCAAATGTCTCGTACCCCAATGTAGGCGTGCCAACCCAGCGAGAAAAAAGCCAGAGTGGCTAACAATTGACCCAGCGGAAACCCACCAACGCTGAAAGTAAATAGATTGCGCCAAGCCTCGTAAGTGAATCCCGGCATCATTAAGATACCAACAAACAAGACAACCGCATAAATCGCATTAATAACCGCTGTTACTCGCTGGATGACGAAATCACCAATGCCGTAATGCGCACCGACCACAAGACGCTTGGCGCCAATTCTTTCCGGTGATCCCATGATCAAAATACTCCAAAAAGTTTGAGACCAAAGACCAATGTCAAAGCGAGGCTAACCCCGAAAACAATACCAGCGCTCTTTTTTGCGGCATGCTTTTCCAATCCATGGTGCAGATCAAGTGCCAAATAACGGATGCCAGCGCAGAAGTGGTGCAGAAACCCCCAAAGCAAAACCAACAAAATCAATTTCGTGATTATCATCCCAGTCACTGCACCCAAGGCCGTAAAACCCTGTTCTGATGTAAAGCTCATGGCAAACAAGGGGAGTACGACTGTTGGTAACGCCAAAAAAAGTAGTGCGCCGCTGATTCGGTGCAGAATCGACAATATGCCGGCCAAGGGCAGACGGTAATTAATCAGTTGCCACACGTTAATGTTGCGAAACTGTGGGCGCCGCTTTGCAGCACGATCAGACATAAAGGCCTCTAAAGGTAGTCAAAATTGATTTGTTGGAATGAGTTTATTGCAATAATGCTTGCTGTGTATTTTCTCTATTTAGCGGTCTCAGCTCAAATTGAAAATTTTACGTTTTAAATCAGAGCGTTACGATAAAAATACTCATCAGTCAGATAGTGACCATTGCGTAATTCTACCGCACGATCGCCGTAAGTATAAGAAACCCTATCAACCCTAAGCAAGGGATAGTCTGTCGTGATGTTCAGCAGGCTAGCCACGTCCTCAGGCGCCGGCACTGCTCGTACCTTTTCGTCGGCGCGAACCATGCTCACGCCAAACTTAGATTCAAACAAACCGTATAGGGGGCCTGGGTTTTCTTGCAAAACGGCCATTGAAAGCCCATTGAACGAGGCCGCTGGCAGGTAGATGTCGTCGATCAGCGTTGGTTTGCCTTCGAAGGACAGTAGCCGACGGATATAAATGAGTGCGTCGCCAGCCCTGAGCTCCAGAGCCTTGGCTGAATCGACGCCGGCCCTGACCTTTCGGCACCAAAGGATCTCACTTTTCCCCGGTACTGCTTCGCCCTCAATGGGATTTAAGCGCAAGAACCGGAACCGCACGATGGGTTCATGGTGCGTGGCAACAAAGGTGCCTTTGCCTTGGCGACGGATTAAGATGTGTTCGGATGCCAATTCATCGATGGCCTTTCGCACCGTGCCCTGACTGACGTGATAGCGGCTGGCCAGCTCAAACTCACTTGGAATAGCCTCACCGGGCTTCCACTCGCCGCGCTCAAGCGACTGCAGCAGCAGTTGTCGTATTTGTTGATACAGCGGGCTAAAGGCCGCAGGCGAGTCTCGTCGCGGGCTAGCGCTATCCAACGGCTCGGTCCCAGGTTGACCCATCAATAAATGCCTAAGGTGAATGAAACGAATGCCAAATTGTCCCACAGCCAGATCAAAAATGCCATGATCTTATGTCTTATATAAGATATAAGACTATTGACTGGCCTGTCATGCCTCGTCTAAACTTTCCCTCATTCTTGCACCGGATCCTAGTGATCAAAAGGGCTAAACTGAATTAGCTTTATTTTCTGTCAAATAACACTTTTTACTACTCTACTCGGAGACCGATATGTCAAAACCTGCAATGCGTGTTGCGGTTACAGGCGCCGCCGGCCAAATTGGTTATGCGTTGCTGTTTAGAATCGCGTCCGGCGAAATGCTGGGTAAAGACCAACCCGTGATCCTACAACTGCTTGAGATCCCTGAGGAGAAGGCACAAAAAGCGCTCAAGGGGGTCATGATGGAGCTAGATGACTGCGCGTTTCCGCTGCTGCAATCCATGTCAGCCCACAGCGATCCCAAAGAGGCCTTTAAAGATGTTGAAGTGGCCCTTTTGGTTGGTTCACGTCCACGCGGCCCAGGCATGGAGCGCAAAGACCTGTTAACGGTCAATGCACAGATCTTTACCGTGCAGGGTCAAGCGCTAAACGCGGTTGCCAATCGCAATGTACGTGTCTTGGTTGTGGGTAACCCTGCCAACACCAACGCTTACATCGCCATGAAATCAGCACCTGATTTGTCAGCCAGCAATTTCACCGCCATGCTTCGTTTAGACCATAACCGGGCGCTGTCGCAATTGGCGGCTAAGCTCGGTCGCCCTGTGGCAGACATTCAAAAGCTTGCCGTATGGGGCAATCACTCACCCACCATGTACCCCGATTACCGCTTTGCGACTGTCGGTGGCCAAAATGTTGCAAAGATCATCAACGACGATGTCTGGAATCGCGACACCTTCTTGCCAACGGTCGGCAAACGCGGCGCCGCCATTATCGAAGCACGTGGCTTATCCTCAGCGGCATCGGCCGCCAATGCGGCCATTGATCACATCCGCGATTGGGTCATGGGCACCAATGGCAAATGGGTCACGATGGGGATCCCCTCAGATGGCTCTTACGGCATCCCTGAAGGCATCATGTATGGCGTTCCGGTGACTTGCGAAGCCGGGCAATACCACCGCGTGAAAGATCTTGAAATCGATGCGTTCTCTCGCGAGCGCATGGACTTAACACTGAAAGAGCTTTTAGAAGAGCGCGACGGCGTTGCTGACTTGCTGAAGTAATAAGAAAATAGCCTGCTATCGCAACACCATGGCAGGCTATTTTTTCGCTTTGTCCGCTTGATAGCCAACTAACCCCACGATAGCAACACTGACTCAGGAAACCAACCATGACTTCAACTGCCAGCGCCGGTTCAAAGTTCCGCACCGCTATAAAAGAAGAATCCCCCTTACAAATCATTGGCGCCATCAACGCCAATCATGCCCTCCTAGCCAAACGCGCGGGCTACAAAGCCATTTACCTCTCGGGTGGTGGTGTCGCAGCTGGATCGCTTGGCTTGCCTGACTTGGGCATCAATACCCTAGACGATGTGCTCACAGACGTGCGACGCATCACCGACGTCTGTGACATACCATTACTTGTCGATATCGACACGGGTTTTGGGCCTTCTGCGTTCAATATTGCGCGAACAATCAAAAGCTTGATCAAGTTTGGTGCAGCAGCTTGCCACATTGAGGACCAAGTGGGCGCCAAACGTTGTGGTCACCGTCCCGGCAAAGAAGTTGTCTCGACTGAGGAAATGCGTGACCGCGTGAAAGCAGCTGCTGACGCCAGAACCGATGAAAATTTTTTCATCATTGCACGAACCGACGCCATCGCCTCACATGGCGTGGATGCTGCGATTGAACGTTCTATTGCTTGCGCAGAAGCAGGTGCAGATGCCATTTTTGCGGAAGCCGCGTACGACCTCCCAACCTACGAAAAATTTGTCAAAGCACTCAAGGTCCCTGTGCTGGCGAACATCACGGAGTTCGGCAAGACACCGCTGTTCACCGTTGAAGAACTGAAATCAGTGGGCGTTGGCATGGTGCTCTACCCCCTGTCAGCCTTCAGGGCCATGAACAAAGCGGCTGAAACGGTATACGAGACCATTCGACGTGATGGTCACCAAAAAAATATTGTTGGCATGATGCAAACCCGCGACGAACTTTACGATCGAATCGGGTACCACGTCTATGAGCAACAGCTCGATCAACTATTCGAACAAGGCAAGTCCTGATTTACCAAGGAGTTTCACATGGCTACTTCCAAAAAAACCGCTGCTACAAAAACCAAAGTCGCTGCCGATCCCGTGGTGCCCAAGCCCAAGAAATCGGTGGCGCTCTCTGGTGTCGTGGCTGGCAATACCGCCCTTTGCACCGTCGGGCGCACTGGCAACGACCTGCACTACCGCGGCTACGATATTCTCGACTTCGCCGATGTTTGCGAATTCGAAGAAGTGGCTCACCTACTCATTCACGGCACTCTGCCTAACAAATTTGAGCTTGCAGCATATAAAGAAAAGCTTCGAGCATTGCGTGGCTTACCCGCACAAGTGCAAGCCGCAATGGAAGCGCTACCAGCAGCCAGCCACCCCATGGATGTGATGCGTACAGCCACTTCTGTTCTTGGTTGCGTTTTGCCCGAGAAAGACGATCACAACACGCCTGGCGCCAAAGACATCGCCGATCGCTTGATGGCCTGCTTGGGTTCCGCCCTGCTTTACTGGTATCACTACAGCCATAACGGCAGGATTGTTGATGTCCAAACTGACGATGACTCGATCGGCGGGCATTTCCTGCATGTGCTGCACGGTAAACAACCCGACCAGTCATGGGTTCGTGCCATGCACACGTCATTGATTTTGTATGCAGAACACGAATTCAATGCCTCAACCTTTGCCAGCCGAGTGATTGCGGGCACGGGTTCAGACATGTATTCGGCCATCACCGGCGCAATAGGCGCCTTGCGTGGGCCTAAGCACGGTGGCGCCAACGAAGTGGCGTTTGAAGTACAAAAGCGCTACGAAACGCCCGACGAGGCAGAAGCTGACGTTCGTCGCCGTATCGAAAACCGGGAAGTCGTGATTGGCTTTGGGCACCCCGTCTACACCATCTCCGATCCTCGGAACAAGGTCATCAAAGCTGTGGCACATCGCCTGTCGAAAAAAGCAGGTAACACCAAGATGTTCGACATCGCCGAACGGCTTGAGACCGTGATGTGGGATGCCAAAAAAATGTTTCCTAATTTGGACTGGTTTTCTGCTGTTTCGTATCACATGATGGGTGTGCCAACGTCAATGTTTACGCCATTGTTTGTGATCGCCCGCACCGCTGGCTGGGCGGCCCATGTGATTGAGCAACGCATCGACAACAAGATCATTCGTCCAACGGCCAACTACACTGGCCCCGAAAACCTGACGTTCGTGCCAATTGCCAAACGCAAGTAAACCTGCAAAACCATCGCGGGGGGGGCCCCGCGATCAGTAACAGCACTGTTGTTTTGATTCGCCTTTTTATTCTGCCGAGACTGCCATGAACACTGCGTATCGCAAATCACTGCCCGGAACCGCGCTCGACTATTTCGATGCCCGCGAAGCGATTGATTCAATCCAGCCTGGTGCCTACGATACGCTGCCATACACCTCTCGAGTCCACGCCGAAAACTTGGTTCGGCGATGCGACCCGCTGATGCTAACCGATGCGCTGAAGCAACTGATAGAACGCAAGCGTGACCTTGATTTCCCGTGGTTCCCAGCGCGCGTTGTGTGTCACGACATTCTTGGCCAAACGGCCTTGGTTGATTTAGCAGGTTTGAGAGATGCGATTGCCGCTAGGGGCGGTGACCCCGCATTGGTCAATCCAGTGGTGCCCACGCAGCTGATTGTTGATCACTCGTTGGCCGTCGAAAGCGGTGGCGATGATCCCCAAGCCTTTGAAAAAAACCGGGCCATTGAAGACCGACGCAATGAAGATCGTTTTCACTTCATCAATTGGACCAAAAAAGCTTTTAAAAATGTTGATGTGATTCCACCCGGTAACGGCATCATGCACCAGATCAACCTCGAACGGATGTCACCCGTGGTGCACGCGCGTGACGGGGTCGCCTTTCCTGATACCTTGGTTGGTACTGACAGTCACACCCCCCATGTTGACGCGTTAGGTGTTATTGCCATCGGCGTGGGTGGATTAGAAGCCGAAAGCGTGATGCTCGGGCGCGCATCGTGGATGCGCTTGCCTGAAATCATCGGCGTGAAACTCACTGGTCGGTTGCAGTCAGGCATCACGGCCACAGACATGGTCTTGGCACTGACCGAGTTTTTACGCAACCAAAAAGTCGTCTCCTCTTATCTTGAGTTCTTCGGCGATGGAGCCTCGCACCTCACGCTTGGTGACCGCGCCACTATTTCGAACATGACACCAGAGTATGGCGCCACTGCGGCTATGTTTTATATCGACCAACAAACCATCGACTATCTGCGTCTGACCGGTCGTGAAGAGCCGCAAATCAAACTCGTTGAAATCTACGCCAAAGAAACGGGACTCTGGGCCGACAGCATGACCACCGCCCAATACGAGCGCGTGATTGAGTTTGATTTGTCATCAGTGCATCGAAATATTGCAGGCCCTTCAAACCCTCACCGACGTGTCGCGACCAGCGATCTGGCGGCCAACGGTATCTCAGGTGTCGTTGAAAACGAAGCTGGCCTGATGCCTGACGGCGCGGTCATCATCGCCGCCATCACCAGCTGCACCAACACCAGCAATCCGCATAACGTGATCTCGGCGGGTTTGCTCGCTCGTAACGCCAACGCGCGCGGTTTGACCCGCAAACCTTGGGTCAAAAGCTCACTGGCGCCTGGCTCAAAAACGGTTGAGCTTTACCTTAAAGATGCCCAGTTACTCACTGAACTTGAAAAGTTGGGTTTCGGTATTGTGGCCTTTGCTTGCACCACCTGTAATGGCATGAGTGGCGCGCTTGACCCCAAAATCCAGCAAGAAATCATCGATCGCGACTTGTATGCCACGGCCGTTTTATCAGGCAACCGTAACTTTGATGGCCGTATCCATCCCTATGCCAAGCAAGCCTTTCTGGCATCCCCCGCCCTAGTGGTGGCCTACGCCATTGCAGGCACGATTCGCTTTGATATTGAAAAAGATATTCTGGGTTTTGACCCACAAGGAAATCCCGTCACGCTAAAAGACATCTGGCCATCCGACGCGGAAATCGCTGCTGTCGTGGCCGCGAGCGTTAAACCAGCGCAGTTTCGTAAAGTGTACGAACCCATGTTCGCCGCGAGCGTCCAAAGTGGCGAGTCGGTGAGCCCGCTATATGCTTGGCGTTCACAAAGCACTTACATTCGTCGTCCACCCTACTGGGAAGGCGCTTTGGCTGGGCAACGGGCACTCACGGGTATGCGGCCGCTGGCCGTCCTGGGTGACAACATCACCACCGATCACTTGTCGCCCTCGAACGCCATCATGCTCGACAGCGCCGCTGGCGAGTATTTGGCCAAAATGGGATTGCCCGAAGAAGATTTCAACTCTTACGCCACTCACCGTGGTGACCACTTGACCGCTCAACGCGCAACATTTGCCAACCCAAAGTTGCTCAACGAGATGGTGCTTGAAAATGGCAAGGTAAAGCAAGGCTCCCTGGCTCGCATTGAGCCTGAAGGCCAAATCACTCGCATGTGGGAAGCGATTGAAACCTACATCAATCGCAAGCAACCGCTTATCATCATTGCCGGAGCTGACTACGGCCAAGGTTCATCGCGCGACTGGGCAGCCAAGGGCGTGCGTTTGGCTGGTGTCGAGGCGATCGCAGCCGAAGGGTTTGAACGCATTCACCGCACCAATCTTGTCGGCATGGGGGTGTTGCCACTGGAATTCAAAGCCGGCACTGACCGCAAAACGCTAGCCATTGATGGCACCGAAACCTATGATGTGATTGGTGAACCCACGCCACGTGCGACGCTGACGCTGATCATTAATCGTAGAAATGGTGAAAAATATCAGGTGCCCGTGACTTGCCGGCTAGATACCGCTGAGGAAGTTTCGATTTACAAGGCGGGCGGTGTATTGCAACGTTTTGCCGAGGATTTCTTGGAGTCCGCTACTGCCCCTTGAGGCTTAGCTGCATGCCCAAGCTGAACCAACACTATCAATGGAATCTTTGCCATGACCCACGCACCTCAGATCAAAGTACCCGCCACTTACATGCGCGGAGGCACCAGCAAGGGTGTTTTCTTTCGCGTTGGAGACTTGCCCGAAGCGGCACAAACACCAGGGCCCGCTCGCGATGCGTTATTGATGCGCATCATCGGTAGCCCAGATCCTTACGAGAAGCAAATCGACGGCATGGGCGGGGCAACGTCAAGTACCAGCAAGACAGTCATTCTTTGCAAAAGTAGCCGCCCTGATCACGACATCGATTATTTGTTTGGGCAAGTGTCTATTGACAAAGCCTTTGTCGATTGGAGTGGCAACTGCGGCAACTTATCTGCCGCCGTCGGCCCCTTTGGTATCGCCAACGGTTTGGTCGATGCCAATCGAATTCCAGAAAACGGCGTGGCCATTGTGCGAATCTGGCAAGCCAATATCGGTAAGACCATCATTGCCCATGTGCCTATCACCAATGGACTGGTTCAGGAAACCGGTGATTTTGAGTTGGATGGGGTGACCTTTCCAGCCGCCGAAGTCGCGCTAGAGTTCATGGATCCAGCTGCTGAAGAAGACGGCGCAGCCGGCGCCCTATTTCCCACTGGCAATCTGATCGATGACTTAGATGTCCCAGGCGTGGGCACATTGAAGGCCACCATGATCAACGCTGGTATTCCGACGATCTTTTTAAACGCCGAAGCGATTGGTTACAAAGGGGTCGAATTGCAAGACGATATCAACGGCGACGCCCGTGCGTTGGCTATGTTTGAGACCATCCGAGCTCACGGTGCAGTGCGCATGGGCTTGATTAAGCACGTCGACGAGGCAGCCAAGCGCCAACACACGCCTAAAGTGGCGTTTGTTGCCAAACCATTGGACTACATCTCATCGAGCGCCAAGGCCATCAAAGCGCAGGACATTGACCTGTTGGTGCGCGCCATGTCGATGGGCAAGCTACATCATGCCATGATGGGCACAGCGGCAGTGGCCATTGGCACAGCTGCCGCCATCCCTGGCACACTGGTTAACTTAGCGGCAGGCGGCGGCAAGCTTGAGGCGGTGCGTTTTGGGCACCCATCAGGCACGCTCAGGGTGGGTGCAACCGCCGACCAAGTCAACGGACAGTGGTCGGTCAAGAAGGTCATGATGAGTCGTAGCGCTCGTGTTTTGATGGAAGGTCAGGTTCGCGTGCCAAGTGACACCTTTTAGAACCTCATCTCTGCCTCGACCTATCAAATTCAGCGCAGACCACGGATTGGAGTTGCCATGACGCATGACATCAGACACGAAACAAAACACCCCCGTTTCAGTACCTCGGTTGACGGGCATTTGTGTGTGCTGGACTACCAACTGGATGGCACGGTCATGACCATTACCCATACCGGCGTACCCGCTGCTGTCGGCGGAAAAGGCATTGCTGCCGCACTGACTCAAGTGGCGCTAGACACGGCACGACAAAACAAGTGGCGCGTGGTGCCCACTTGCTCATATGCCGCTGTCTATATTAAGCGCCACCCTGAATATGCTGAGCTACTAAACCAAGGAAAATCGTAAGTCTTATATAAGATATAAGACAGTTGCTTCCGTTTAGCCGTGGGCTTAAAATAAGGCATTACCAAGCCCGTTTATTTCCTCTTTCTTCAAAAGGCCAAACCCATGCTAGTAGCCTACCGTGAACATGTTGCCGAGCGCGCTGCGCTTGGAATCCCTCCGCTACCACTGACCGCCGCGCAAGTCGCTGAATTGATCGAGCTGATCAAATCGCCACCCAAAGGCGAAGAAGATTTTCTGGTAGACCTTTTGGTGAACCGGGTGCCGGCCGGCGTCGATGATGCCGCCAAGGTCAAAGCGTCTTACTTGGCAGCTTTGGCACATGGCACAGAAAAAAGCCCCGTGATCTCGCGTGAACGCGCCACTGAGCTCTTGGGCACCATGCTCGGCGGTTACAACATCGTGGCAATGGTTGAATTACTCGACGATGCTGTTGTGGGATCGATTGCCGCTGAAGGGCTTAAGAAGACATTGTTGATGTTTGATGCTTTCCATGACGTCAAAGAAAAAGCCGACAAAGGCAGTGCCAACGCCAAAAGTGTGATGCAAAGCTGGGCTGATGCCGAGTGGTTCACTAGCCGCCCTGAGTTTCCTCAAAGCGTAAAACTCACGGTTTTGAAAGTGACTGGCGAAACCAACACCGACGACTTGTCGCCCGCACCTGATGCTTGGACACGTCCTGATATCCCGTTGCACGCTTTGGCCATGCTCAAAAACCCACGTCCTGGCATTGAACCCGACGATGCCGGTAAAACAGGACCGATCAAACTGATCGACGAACTCAAGGCCAAGGGTCACCTCATCGCCTATGTTGGCGACGTTGTGGGCACTGGCTCCTCACGCAAGTCAGCCACCAACTCAGTGCTTTGGTTCACGGGACAAGATATTCCGTTCGTGCCTAACAAACGTTTTGGCGGCGTGTGCTTGGGCAGCAAGATTGCACCCATTTTCTACAACACCATGGAAGATGCGGGTGCACTACCCATCGAGCTTGATGTCTCGCAGATGAATATGGGCGACGTCATTGAGCTGCGCCCTTACGAGGGCAAAGCCCTTAAAGACGGCAAAGTCATCGCTGAATTTGAAGTCAAATCAGACGTGCTCTTTGATGAAGTTCGCGCAGGTGGCCGTATCCCTTTGATCGTTGGTCGAGGCCTCACAACCAAGGCGCGCGAAGCCTTAGGTTTACCACCTTCAACGGTTTTCCGTTTGCCACACAACCCTGCTGATACGGGCAAGGGTTTCACGCTGGCACAGAAAATGGTGGGTCGCGCTTGCGGCTTACCAGAAGGCATGGGTGTGCGCCCTGGCACCTACTGTGAGCCACGCATGACCTCTGTGGGTAGCCAAGACACCACTGGGCCGATGACACGGGACGAACTGAAAGACTTAGCCTGCTTGGGCTTCTCTGCGGACTTGGTCATGCAGTCGTTTTGCCACACCGCTGCCTACCCTAAGCCTGTTGATGTCAAAACCCACCACACATTGCCACACTTCATCAGCACGCGTGGCGGCATTTCTTTGCGTCCTGGCGATGGCGTGATTCACTCTTGGCTTAACCGTATGTTGTTGCCTGACACGGTTGGTACCGGCGGTGATTCTCACACCCGCTTTCCGATTGGTATCAGCTTTCCTGCTGGCTCGGGTTTGGTGGCGTTTGCTGCGGCCACAGGCGTGATGCCTTTGGACATGCCTGAATCGGTGCTGGTGCGTTTTAAGGGCAAAATGCAACCCGGCGTAACGTTACGAGATCTTGTCAATGCCATTCCGCTGTATGCCATCAAGAGCGGCCTGTTAACAGTAGAAAAGCAAGGTAAGAAAAACATCTTTTCTGGTCGCGTGCTGGAAATCGAAGGACTGCCTGACTTAAAAGTTGAGCAAGCCTTTGAGTTATCAGATGCCTCAGCCGAACGTTCAGCAGCCGGTTGCACCGTGCACCTGAATAAAGAACCCATCATCGAGTACCTGCAGAGCAATATCGTGATGTTGAAGTGGATGATCGCCAATGGCTACGAAGATGAGCGCAGCATGGTGCGCCGAATCAATGCCATGCAAGCTTGGCTTGACGATCCGAAGCTGCTCAAAGCCGACGCCGATGCACAATACACCGCGGTCATCGAAATCGACATGAATGAAATCATTGAGCCAATCTTGGCTTGCCCCAACGATCCCGACGATGTCAAAACCCTGTCCGATGTGGCGGGCGCCAAAATTGACGAGGTCTTTATTGGCAGTTGCATGACCAACATTGGTCACTTTCGTGCGGCTTCAAAATTGCTCGAAGGCAAACGCGACATCCCTGTCAAGCTCTGGGTGGCCCCGCCCACCAAGATGGACGCCCAGCAATTGACGGAAGAAGGCCACTACGGCGTCTTTGGCAGCGCTGGTGCCCGAACAGAAATGCCTGGTTGCTCTTTATGCATGGGTAACCAAGCACAAGTTCGTGAGGGTGCCACGGTGATGTCAACAAGCACCCGTAACTTCCCTAACCGTTTGGGCAAGAACACCAATGTTTACTTGGGTTCTGCTGAGCTTGCGGCCATTTGCTCACGTTTAGGACGCATCCCGACACGTGAGGAATACATGACCGACATGGGTGTCATCAACAGCAACGGTGAGCAGATCTATCAATACCTTAACTTTGATCAGATCGCCGACTACAAAGACGTGGCCGACACGATTGAAACCTAATCAATCACATTGATCTAAAACGCTCGGTCAATTGGCGCGGATCCAACCCACCGGTTTTAAACCCGGTGGGTTTTTTAATAGGTGACTTTCACACCATTTCAAAATTTCAGTTAAGTACCGACGAAATTCTCGTTTTTGAAAACTGACGGTGGCAGCAAAACTGCCTTAGTTCCCAATACCCCAGTGATCTAGTCATGAGCCAGCACAGTCATGGCTTGGTGATATATGCTGAAGATATCAACAGAAGGAGTGACGCAACATGAGACACGATCCTTTCAAAGCCCTGAAGTCTTTCAAGATTGGTCAACAAAAAGGCCAGTTCTATTCTCTGCCTGCGCTAGGCAAATCACTCGGCCTGAATATCAGCCAATTGCCTGTTTCAATACGCATCGTGCTGGAGTCGGTTTTAAGGCACTGTGATGGCAAAAAAGTCACTGAGCAGCATGTCAAAGAACTGGCGCAATGGCAACCCAATGCCAAGCGCGAAGCAGAAATCCCTTTTGTAGTTGCCCGCGTCGTGCTGCAGGACTTCACCGGTGTGCCGCTACTGGCTGATTTGGCCGCCATGCGCGAGGTCGCACGCAAGACTGGCAAGTCCGCAAAGTCCATCGAACCCTTGGTCCCCGTTGACTTGGTGGTCGATCACTCGATCATGATCGATTACTTTGGAAAGAAGGATTCTCTGGATCTGAACATGAAGGTCGAGTTTGATCGCAACAAAGAACGCTATCAATTTTTAAAGTGGGGCATGCAAGCTTTCAACACATTCAGCGTCGTGCCACCTGGCTTTGGCATCGTGCACCAAGTTAACCTCGAGTACTTTGCACGGGGTGTTCATCACGATCAGAAAACCAATATCTACTATCCCGATACGCTCGTCGGTACTGACAGCCACACTACCATGATCAATGGCATCGGGGTTGTCGGTTGGGGGGTGGGCGGCATTGAAGCCGAAGCGGGCATGCTGGGTCAGCCCGTCTACATGCTGACGCCAGACGTGGTGGGTGTCGAACTAAAGGGGCAAATGCGCGGCGGCGTCACTGCCACAGACTTGGTTCTCACCATCACCGAAATGCTGCGCCAAGAAAAAGTAGTGGGTCAGTTTGTTGAGTTTTATGGCGAAGGCACTGCCAGTCTGTCGGTGACCGATCGGGCCACCATAGCCAATATGGCGCCAGAGTATGGTGCCACCATGGGGTTTTTCCCTGTTGATGACAAAACCCTTGAATATTTCCGTGGCACGGGACGAACCGATGCTGAAATCGATGCGCTGGGGGCCTATTTCAAAGCGCAAGGCATGTTCGGCATTCCCAAAGCGGGCGATATTGCCTACACCAAACACTTGACCATGGATCTCGGGACCATCGCGCCCTCTTTGGCGGGGCCCAAGCGTCCACAGGACCGAATTGAACTCGGTCATGTGCAAAAAACATTTGATGATTTGTTTTCTAAGCCGATCACCGAAAACGGCTTTAATCAAGCCACCGATAAACTCGACAAGACTTTCACCACATCGACGGGTCGTACCTTGCGCAATGGCGATATTCTGATCGCCGCCATCACCTCGTGCACCAATACCTCAAACCCCAGTGTGATGCTGGCAGCAGGCCTCATGGCAAAGAAAGCAGTCAAAGCCGGCCTCACCATTCCCGACCACGTTAAAACATCCCTCGCACCCGGATCGCGCGTTGTGACTGACTACCTGCGCCGCACCAAGCTACTGCCTTACTTAGAGAAGCTGGGTTTTGATGTGGCGGCTTATGGCTGCACCACTTGTATTGGCAACTCGGGCGACTTGGCCACAGACATTGGTAGCACCATCGCTGAACAAGACCTGATTTGTGCGGCGGTGCTGTCTGGCAACCGTAACTTTGAAGCGCGCATCCATCCCAACATCAAAGCCAACTTCCTGGCATCACCACCCCTGGTGCTTGCCTACGCATTGGCTGGCACCATGCGCCGAGACTTAATGACAGAGCCTGTTGGCCGCGGCAAGCATGGCGATGTTTGGTTGGGTGATATTTGGCCCACGACCGATGAGATCAATGCACTCATGGGTTTTGCGCTGGACCCCAACGTGTTTCGCAGTAATTACGAAAACGTAAAAAAGAACCCCGGCAAGCTTTGGCAAAATATCAAAGGGGTATCAGGCGAGCATTACAACTGGCCCGAATCGACTTACATTGCCGAGCCCCCCTTCTTTGAAAAATTCACCACTGAACCTGACCCCATTGTGCCCATTCAGGGCGCCCGGGTCTTGGGGATTTTTGGGGACTCTGTCACAACGGACCACATTTCTCCAGCCGGCTCGATCAAAGACACCTCACCTGCCGGTCAGTGGCTTCTCAACCATGGCGTCAAGAAACCCGACTTCAATAGCTACGGATCACGGCGCGGCAATCATGAAGTCATGATGCGAGGCACCTTTGCCAACGTTCGTATCAAAAACCTCATGATTGCCCTGCGTGCTGATGGCAGTCGCTTTGAGGGTGGCGACACCTTAATGCAACCCTCTGGTGAGCAAGTCTCGATATTCGATGCTGCCATGGCCTATCAAACCGCTGGAACACCAACTGTGGTCTTTGGCGGTGAAGAATATGGCACTGGTTCTTCGCGTGACTGGGCCGCGAAAGGAACGATGCTGTTGGGTGTTAAGGCTGTCATTGCTAAAAGTTTCGAGCGCATTCATCGCAGTAACTTGGTGGGTATGGGCGTATTACCGTTGCAATTCAAAGGCAATGACACTGTCCAGAGCCTTGCCATTACCGGTTCAGAGACATTCGATATTGAGGGGCTTACCGGCGCCATCACCCCGCGGCAAGACATCACGCTGGTCATTCATCGCAGCAATGGCCAAATTGACCGTGTGCGTGTTTTGTTGCGCATCGACACCCCAATTGAAGTCGACTACTACCGGCATGGGGGAATCTTGCCATTTGTGCTGCGCGACCTGCTTGACGCATAGGCTCAAAAACCAGCAAGTCGGCAAGCAGCCGGCTTGCTGGAAATTTGCCACTATGCGACCCAGTGAACCAGCAGGCTTGTCACACCAAACAAAACCACAAACAAAATCGCTGCCAAGGCCAGCACCCTTGGGCCAGCTTGCTTCATTTGAGTAAAACGCGTCTCCATGCCCAGCGCTGTCATGGCCATGGTGAGCAAGAAAATATCAAATGCACGCAACATCGCCAATGGTTCGGTGGGGATGATATTGGCTGAATTCACCAAGGCAAAAACCAAAAAGAAAATGGCAAACCAAGGCACAGGTAACGACGCCTTTGAGCCTGTGGCTTGGGTGTCACGGCGCTGCAGCCACAGTCCAATCACCAATAGCAAAGGCACAAGCAGTGCCACTCGGGTCATTTTGACAATCGTGGCGACTTCAGTCGTAGCCGGGTCAATGTTACTGGCAGCAGCCACCACTTGTGCCACTTCATGAATACTGCCACCCAAAAATATCCCGATGGATTGGCCGTCAAAGCCTAACCAACCCATCCGAAACAAAACCGGATACAGAAACATTGAGATGGTGCCAAAAAGCACCACGGTTGCAACCGCTACGGCACTTTTATGGGGTTCTGAGCGTAAGGTTGATTCAAACGCCAGCACTGCCGCCGCCCCGCAAATGGCACTACCGGCTGCGGTCAGCATTGAGGTGTCCCGGTCTAAACCTAGCCAATGGGTTCCCAGCCAAGTACCGAGCGCCAAGACGCTCACCGCCACACCAATCGCAACCACCACGCCAGGCAACCCCACTTCAACGATCTGCTGCACACTGATATTTAAACCGTAAAGCGCCACCGCCACGCGAAGTAGCTTTCGGGCCGTAAAGTGCACGCCCACACCCCAATCAGCTGGCATGGCCCCTTTGAAGAAATTGCCATAGAGCATCCCACAGACGATACCGATCACCAATGGGCTGATGCCAAATGATTTGATCGCTGGGATTTGGGCCAGTTGCACCACAGCGAGTGCCAACAACCCAACAAAAAAGACGCCGTTAAATTTATCGCGCCAAGCCGGCACGCCAGATGATGGTACAGAGGTCATGTTGTTCCTTAAACAATACAGTCATCCTAAGCCGATAAATATCATCACTAAAGCTGTTATTATTGATACTAAATATTTGATATTCCTATATTGCTAACACATGACGCCTGAGCAACTGATTACGTTTAGCCACGTCGCTGAGCACTTAAACATCAGCCGCGCAGCCAACGCCTTGCATCTATCGCAGCCTGCCGTCTCGGGGCAATTACAAGCATTACAAGTATCCTTTGGTGAAGCGCTCTATTACCGGGCAGGCAGAGGCATTTCGTTGACACCAGCTGGCCTGCGGCTTTTGGGGGTTGCGACCCAACTGCGTGAGAGCATGCGACAAGCGCGGGATCAACGCCATTCGGCGCGCACCCTACAAACGGGCTTGTTGCGTATCGGTGCCAGCACCACCCCAGCGAGTTATCTCTTACCAGAGGCTGTCGCCCAATTCAAAACGCAATATCCGGGCATTAGTGTTCAGCTGGTGACAGGCAATACCACTGAGGTTCTTAATCGTTTGGCCGATTTGGATTTGGCTGTCATTGAAGGCGAAGTACAAACGCAGCGGATTGCCAACCATCGCGCGATCGAATGGCAGACTGATGAAGTTGTGGCGGTGCTGCGCCATGACCACCCACTTGCCAAGCAACCTTTAATCAACCTCTCAGCGCTGGCCGATCAGTCACTGGTCATGCGTGAAGATGGATCTGGTGTGCGACACATGGTGATGAAAGCCTTTGACGCCATTGATGTTCGCCTGACCGACTACTTAGAGCTTGCCGGCGTTGAAGGGGTCAAGCAAGGGGTGCGCGCTGGCCTTGGGGTGGGTTTTGTGTCTGAACTCTCGCTTAAGCATGAAAACAGCGAGTTGATTGGTGTGCCATTAAAACCGTCACTTATTCGCATGATTCGGATCCTTTTGCCGCCTCTAGAGCGACAATCCAGAGGCGCCAAGGCATTCATCGAACAACTGCTCGCGACAGAGTAAACTAATCTCTCACTGAACGACTTACTGCCTTGTGCGTCCTATGGCCAAATCCCCTCGATCTTCAGCCCATCGCCTTCCCCGAGACGCTGCGCGTCTCATGTTCTTATGCCAGTCCCTTCACGCCTCTGGCAGCCGAATGGAGGATCAGTACTGGGAGTCAGAAATCGAAATCTTGCTCTGCAAACTTTTGAAAGCGGGCCAAGACACTGCCCTTGAGAACGCACTAGAACACTTATCTGAACATGATCCTGACGCTTTTGAAGTGTTGTTAGAGCAAACTGAAACCCACACCGAATCATTTACCGCAACACATGAGGCGCTTGGCCACGACGTGCTGTTAATCACAGCTCCATTTGCGGTTTGGACACGTTACCAGTTACCCAAGGGCATTCTTTCAGAGCGCGAATTGTTGGCGTTAACGGGTGCTTTGCAAGATTGTATTTTGGCGCCTGATGTGAATTTGGCTGCTGTTGGCCAGTTGATCGGCTTGGATGAAATGCCCCGCTCTTTTGTCCAAACGTGGATTTGGCTGCATAAGCTTGGTCAATCGGCCATGGGCACCAAAACGAGCATCCCAACACCCAATGCCGCCATGGCGCTTCCTGGCATGCTCGCTGACGCCAAACATCTCGTGATGGCACTGGCTGTGCCAAAAGGAAAACCTTTTTTTAAATGGCAAAGCGACGAAAAAACCACGCGTGAACAGTGCTTGGCGATGTGGAAGGCTGCCAGCAGCCCAGTGCTGGGTAATCTTCTAGCAGGTTGCCAGTTTGAAGTGTTGCTGCCCGATGCTTACTACGTCAGCATGCGTGACGCTGATAAGCATATTCGACCGATCGCTATTAGGGCTGCATCACACTGGCTACAAAACGCGCTCGAAATTCCAGCCTCAGGCATCCGTGCCACCATCATCGGGATGGGTGAACAGAAAGCCGATGAATACCGGGTGGGTTACAGCCTGCAGACACACACCGATGTGATTTATGGCACTGTTTGGCCTGTCTTTGGTCGTGAAGATAGCCCTTCTGAAAACAACTTAATGATTGTGGACACCATCGACGAAATTGCTGCGGTGCTGCGAGAATCAGGAATCCGAGATATCAGGCGCCTACCAGGCATTGTGGCGCCTGAGTATTGCGACGACTGCGGCGCCCCACTGTTTCCCAATCCTTTGGGCGAGTTGGTTCACGCCGAGCTTCCCGAAGAAGCCGCGCACGCGCCCGCTCATTTTCACTAGCGGCTTGAATGCGCCAGATTCGCGCCGACCTTTTCTGTCGAGTTATCGACAACCTCGGCGACATCGGTGTGATGTGGCGACTGGCTCGACAACTCAACGTTGAGAAAAATTGGTCCATTCGATTGTGGGTTGACAACACCAGTGCGCTAGCCCGAATGTTGCCGAACTTAGACATTCAAAACCGTGTGCAGGACATCGAAGGCATCTCAATTTGCCACTGGTCTGATAATCCATCCGATCTTTTGATGGCCTCTGTACAACCAAACGATGTGGTGATTGCTGGCTTCTCTTGCGAACTACCAGCGGCCTTCATCACGAAGATGTGCCGTCCCACACCCCCCATCTGGTTCCAACTCGAGTACCTCAGTGCCGAACCATGGGTACGCGAGTTTCATGGTCGATCGTCACCAAGGCAAGATGGCTTGGCACCCATTTTCTTTTTCCCAGGTTTTGAAACTGGAACTGGCGGTTTATTGCGTGAGGCAGGGCTGATTGCACAACGAGACGCATGGCAGTCAGACATCTCGCAACAACTGCAATGGTTAAGCGCCATGGGCGTGTCTCTAACCCCAGAGCAAAGACAGCGTACGAGGCTGGTGAGCTTATTTGCTTATGAAAACGCGCCTGTTGACAAGCTTTTGGGTGCGCTGGCGTTGACTGATCAGCCCGCTATCGTGCTGGCACCCGGAAACGCCTCCTTTGATCGTCTTCCCAAAGACTTTAAGCCACCAGAGCACATCATCTGGCAAGCGATCCCATTTCTTTCTCAACCCGAGTACGATTGCCTGCTTTGGAGCATGGACTTCAACATCGTTCGGGGTGAAGACTCATTTGTACGCGCCATCTGGGCCAAACGCCCTTTTATATGGCATGTCTACCCTCAGGGTGAGGAAACACACAAAATCAAACTAAATGCCTGGCTGGCTAGGACAAGCCTACCGAGCCAGGTTCAAACGGCCCTGCGGCTTTGGGTTACCGAGTCAACACTTGGCCACACCGCTGGCGATGCAACACCACCGCTGGCGCACATTCTCAGTCAAACTCTTACGCATCCCCTTTGGTTTGACTGGCAGTGCGCCAGCGAAAACTTAAGCCAGGCCTTGGTTCAAGCGCCTGATCTGGCAAGCGAACTAGACGAATTAAGCTGTCAATGGCAACCAGACCACAGATCGGGCTAAGAAACGGTAAACTAGCGGCTCTGCAACATCTGCCTACACCTGTCGATGGGCAGGTCCTCTAACGTCGGAGTTTTTATATGAAAACAGCGCACGAATTACGCGTTGGTAATGTGGTGATGGTCAACGGGGAACCCCTCGTTGTGCAGCGCGCGGAATACAACAAGTCTGGCCGAAGCTCAGCTGTGGTCAAGTTGAAATTTAAAAACCTGCTCAGCGGCTCAGGTAGCGAATCGGTTTACAAAGCCGATGAGAAATTCGATATTGTTATGCTCGATCGCAAAGAATGCACTTACTCTTACTTTGCCGACCCCATGTACGCTTTCATGGACGAAGAATACAACCAGTATGAAGTAGAAGCCGACAGCATGGGCGACGCACTCCACTACATTGAAGACGCCATGAAAGTCGAAGTGGTGTTTTACGAAGGTCGTGCGATTTCTGTTGAAATGCCGACACTGGTCGTGCGTGAAATCACCTACACTGAACCCGCTGTTCGAGGTGACACTTCAGGCAAAGTCATGAAGCCTGCCACCATCAATACCGGCTACCAGTTGCCAGTACCGCTTTTTTGTGACATTGGTGACAAAATTGAAATCGACACTCGCACGGGCGAATACCGCAGCCGCGTGATGTGATTTCTAATTTAAGTCTTCAGTTTCTCGATTTAACCAGCCTCAGATCTCAATGAGGCTGGACAAATCTTAGACAGATCATTTAATACTCAATCCAACAGTACGCTTATTGCAGCTGTTCACCTGTTAGAAACTCGGGAATGCCCACCACCGCGATGCCTTCTTCTAGCAGCTCGGCGCACTCTTGGTGTGTGGCTGTCCCTCGGATGGCTCTCTGCTCGGACTCACCCTCATGAATTCGTCTGGCTTCGTCAGCAAACTGGGCGCCAACGTTCTCTGTCGAGGTGATTAAGGCACGTATCTGTTGCAAAGCATGGGCCTGCAATTGAAATTGTTCGTTTTGAGTCACTGGCATACCCGACATGGGCGCAGCAGTGCCAGCAGGCGCCAAGCCCTTACCAAAATTCAATCGTGGTGCCGACGGCATTTTTTGAATTGAGGCACTTTGACAGATTGGGCAACTCAACAAACCTCGGCTTTCTTGATCATCATAATCATCATGCGACGCAAACCAACCTTCAAAAAGGTGGCCCGATTCGCATTGGAGGTTAAAAACTTTGTAAGACATGTTCATTATCTAGGGGCATCTTTGACAATTTCAAGACTGAGCTTAAGTATAGGCTAACCTTTCTAGCCAAAGGTCAATCGCGGAACAGACTCAAGCAGTCTTTGGGTCACGGGATGACTGGCGTGGTTCAGCACCTTTTCGGCAGTGCCTTGCTCCACTATCTCACCAGCGTCCATGATAGCCACCTCATCGGCAAAGTATTCCACAACCCCAAAGTTGTGCGTAATAAATAAGTAGGCCATGCCAGTCTCGTGCTGTAAGTCGCGCAACAGGTCAAGAATTTGCGCTTGGACCGACACATCAAGTGCCGAGGTCGGCTCATCGAGTATCAAAACACGGGGCTCAACGGCCAAGGCCCGAGCAATCGCAATGCGTTGGCGTTGTCCACCAGAAAACTCATGCGGATATCGAGTGGCCGTGTCAGGGGGTAGTCCCACACGAGTCAAAAGTTTAATAACGCGCGCTTGCCGCTCACTTTGCGAAAAACCAGGCAACAGTGCCGCAACCCCTTCTTCTAAGATTTCACCGACTCGCATCCGTGGATCCAGCGACGCGAACGGATCCTGGAAAACAATCTGAATGGCCGCACGCAGCGCCAGCAAGGCTTGTCTGTTTGCCCCGAGCAGGTCAGCGCCTAATAGCTTAACCACACCAGAGGCGACAGCAGTGCCGTCAAGAAGCCGTAACAGCGTTTTGGCGACGGTTGTTTTGCCGCAACCAGACCCACCAAGCAGCGCCAAAGTCTGACCACGCCGCAGCTCAAACGATACCCCTGACACGACCTGATTGACGCCAACTTGGCGTCGCAGCCATCCTTGACGGATGGGATAACCGACCCGAAGCCCTTGCACTGACAACACCACGTCAGCCAACGTCAAGTCTTCTGATGCGTTGCTATCACGCTGGCGTTTCTGCCCTTCAGCCGACAATGGACGACCCCGCTTTTCAAAGGTCGGGATGGCATCGAAAAGTTCACGCGCATAGGGGTGCTTGGGGGCATTAAAAAAAGTCTCGGCAGGTGCGGTTTCAACGATCTCGCCATGACGCATCAGCGCCACGGTATCGGCCACTTTGCGAACCACAGCCAAATCGTGAGTAATGATCAACACCGCCATGCCGAACTCTTTTTGAATATCAGCCAACAAATCCAAAATTTGAGCCTGTACGGTCACATCCAACGCCGTGGTCGGCTCGTCGGCGACCAGCAGATCTGGTTCTGCTGCCAATGCCATGGCAATCATGATTCGCTGCTTTTGGCCACCTGAAAACTGAAACGAGAAGTCATCAATACGCACATCAGGATCAGGGATACCGACGCGTTTAAGCCACTCAATGGCTTTATCACGCGCAGCCTTTCCCCGTAGAGACGTATGCGCCCGAATGGCCTCTAACAATTGATCACCCACGCGCATCACTGGATTTAAGCTGGTGCCCGGCTCTTGAAAGATCATCGCTGCCCGACCACCGCGAATGCGCTGCATCGCCGATTCAGGCAACGCGTTGACATCAACGCCATCGAGAAAGATTTTCCCATCCACCACCTCAAGCGCATCTGGCAGCAATCGCAATAACGCCATGGCTGTCATGCTTTTGCCTGAGCCTGACTCTCCCACCAACGCAAACGTCTCGCCACGCCTGACCGTTAAGGCCAGCGATTGAACCGCATAGCGTAGACCCTCGTCATGATCGATGGCAATGGTCAGGTCTTCAACCCGTAAAACGGCTGTTTGCTCACTGCTCATCCATTGCTCTCCCGCTTAAACACGGCCAGCAGCCGATTACGACGTGTTGGTCTAAAACCGCGGCTACGCGGATCAAAGGCGTCTCGCACACCATCGGCAAACAGATTGGCAGCCAGCACCATGGTTAGCATAAACACGAAGGCGGCCAATAAGGTCCACCAAATCATTGGGTCGCGCGACATCTCTAAGCGCGATTTGTCAATCATGGTGCCAAATGAATTCATCGTTGGGTCTACGCCGATCCCAAGGTAAGACAACACCGCCTCATAAAGAACCAAACCGGAGAACTCCAACACAATGGTAATGAGCACGATGTGCATCACATTGGGCAGCAAATGGCGGGCAATGATTTTCAGATGCGAAATACCAAACGCACGTGATGCCTGAACATACTCAAGCTCACGTAATTTAAGCGCTTCAGCACGCAGTAATCGACAAAGTCCGGCCCACCCTGTCAAGCCAAGAATCATGCACAACAAAAACAAACGCAGGTCAGCGCGTTGCGCCGCCGTTGGAAACAACTCAGGGTTGGTATCAATATAGACCTGCATCATCAATACCGCTGCCGCTATCAACAACACGCCTGGGATCGCCGTGAGCGTGGTGTAAATGTATTGAATGACGTCATCAACCCAGCCCTTAAAGTACCCCGCGGTCAAACCAAAAATAATGGCTGGTGGCAACATCGCCACAGTCGTCAAGCTACCAATGACCCAGGCTGTTCTAATACTTTTAAGGGCTTGCCAAAGGACATCATTGCCCGTGCGATCAGTGCCAAACACGTGGTACCCACTGGCCAAGCCAAATGTGACCCCGAGCAAAAGACAAACCACCAGCATGGTGATGATCACTGGGCGCCAAGCCACTTCGCTGTGACCACACCAAATTTCGCGAAAGACACGGCCCCAACCAAGGGCCATCTGGTTTTCGGGTCCGTCCTCAGCACTGACTTTGGCTGCCCTCTTTCGGCGCGCACGACTGATTAGAGCGATCAACAATCCAGCCAGTGCAAGCGCGGCCAACAAACCGACACCACCACCGACACCAGCCCGATAAAGCACATCTGAGAGCCACTGCTCTTCTGGGTTATCCAAGTGACTGCCCCCAAACTTCAATCTTGGAAAGTCACGAACGGGCTCGCCACCTTCTTGCAAAATGGTTTCTTTGGTGAATTGCAACCAACCCAAGGGCGCAGAAAAAGTTTTTTCTTTGTGTAGTAAGGCGGTGTCAGACAAAAGTGTGTCGAGTAATGACACCACCTGGGGCGAATAGACCACCGCCGAGCCAGGCGGCGCATTGGGTGCAGGGGGCAATCTGGGCTGAAAATGAATCGAATCTAACAACCCAACCAACACAAAAAACACCAACACCACACCTGCGCTCATCGATGATCCGCTGCGCGCCACGCGCGACCAAGTGGATTTGGCCGTCTCAGAGTGGCTGATCTGCCAAGCGTAGAGGCCAACAATGGCAACCAGCGCAAAAAGTGCAATATCCGTCCACAAGAAAACGAAATTCGGCATGTTATTCGAACCTCACGCGTGGATCGGCTAACGTGTAAGAGATATCGGCCATGATCAAACCCACGATGTAGAGCGATGCTCCAAGAAACACCATGGCCCTGACAATCGAGAAGTCCTGTGCATTAATGGCATCGATGGTGTAACTGCCCAAACCGGGAATGCCAAAAAAAGATTCAGCGATCAAACTGCCCATGAATAACAACGGCAAGGCTGAAACAGCACCTGTCAAGATGGGTAGTGACGCATTACGCAACACGTGTTTAAACAACACGAGCCTTTCACTCAGCCCCTTGGCACGCGCAGTACGCACATAGTCTTTGCTGATTTCTTCTAAAAACAGGCTCCGATAAAACCTTGCCTCTGGGCCAAGCCTTGAAATAATGGCCACAACAATGGGCAAAGCCAAAAATTTGACCATATCCCAGCCACCGACGAACCCGGAGTAAGGCACCAGTCGCAGAACTTTGGCAAACAGCCATTGCCCAGCAATGATGTAAAAAAGTCCCGAGATCGAGAGCATCAAAACGCACAAGACCACACCCCAAAAATCCAATCGAGTGGTTCTAAAAAACACCAATAACAACGCGAATGAAATGCTCGCCAAAATACCCAACGCAAAACTCGGCACCGCCAATGCCAAGCTAGGTCCCATTCGATTTTTGATTTCCCAACCGATATCGCGACCATCATCAGACTGCCCGAAATCAAATTTCAAAAGCGGCACTGATCGTTGATAAAAAATCGTGTCTGTCAGGCGTTCAGTTCCAGAGGCTGACGTATTGACGAACAACGGCTTGTCATAGCCACGTTCAACTTTCCACTTTTCAATCGCATCAACGCTAACCCGCTGCCCACCGATGGCCAAGCGAGCCATGTCGTCCGGGGTATTGACGGCAAAAAACAAGAGGAAGGTCACCAGATTGACACCGATTAAGATCAACACGCCATACATCAATCGACGAATCACATAGGCTGTCATGGTTGCTCCTCGCTACTAGCGCGGGTCAGTGCGGTTCGGGTTTGCTGACGACGCAAGGTTCGCCAGGCTGGCCACACCAACACAGCCAACGCCAAAGCCAACAGCAACAACGGCCACCAAATAGGCTGATTCCACTGGGCGATTCGTTCGACCCGAAGCGCTGGGTCGATGCGCACGTATTGAAGCGTGTTACGAACCATTTGCGTGGGTTTGGCGTTATAGACCCACTGCTGATAGGCCCCGCCCGACTTGGGGTAAAAACCAAACATCCACGGGGCATCGTGTTGAAGGATTTTGACCATTTGGTCGATAATGGCTTCCTTTTCTGGACCGTCAGGCAAGTCGCGCATTTGAACAAACAAAGCATCGTACTCAGGGTTTTGGTAGTTGGCTGCGTTTTCACCGCCTTGACCTGCTTTGATTTGTTTGCCGTATAACAAGAACAAGAAGTTTTCGGCATCCGGGTAGTCGGCTATCCAGCCCCACATAAACATTTGGGCCACACCTCGCGACATTTTTTCTTGAAAGCGGTTGTAATCCGTCGCCCGAATATCGAGTTGAATGCCAAGTAAGCCAAATTGGCGCCGCATCCAATCCAATGACGGACTCGAGCCACCGGCGCCGGCAGCCGAATCAAAATAAAGCACCAGCGGTTCACCCGTCAGGGCATGGCGCCCGTTCGGATAACCTGCCTCGTCCAAGAGCATCTTGGCTTGCGCCAGTGACTTGCGCTTGGGCTTACCATCGACCATGTCATAGATGGTTCGATTCAACCCTTCAGGGGCCTCTTGATAACCCAAAATGCCTGGGGGCACCGGCCCAAATGCCGGTTGCGCTTGCCCCTGCTCAAAAATAGCGATGTATTCCTCCCAATTAAAAACGATGCTGAGTGCTTGCCGCAGCTTGCGATTTTTTTCGGCTTGTTCAGGGGTATCACCTTGGCCAACCACAGGATCCAACATGTTAAAGCCGAGGTAGAAAATAGAGGCCTCCACTGTCGTGGGCAGCTGAATTCCGCGTTCCTGATAGAGCGCGGCTCTTTGAACAGAGTCGCTCGCTGCCACCAACATCGACACCCCGATGTCACCCCGGCTCGCCTGTGGCAAGTCGTAATAACCTTGCATGAACTTGCCCTGCAGGGGAATGCTTTCTTTTTCGATATTAAAAACCAACCGATCCACAAACGGCGTCATCTTGCCGCAATCCTCAAGCAGGCCACGCGCACGGTCGCCAGGCTCGCCTTCACATGGGTAAGGCTCACCACGAAAATTCGGATTACGCGCCAACACGTGACGACGATTTTGCAAAGACTCAACCATCATGTACGGACCAGTGCCAACGGGCCAGGTGTTTAGCGACAGATTGTGATCGATCATGCCAGCTTGGCTGTAAAAGCGATCGGCCTCCCAAGGGATTGGCGCGGTAAAAGTCATTGCCAGCCAGTACTTAAATTGCGGGTAGCTGCCGTTGACCCGAATACGCAAGGTGTGATCATCTAGGGCTTGCACACCCTCGAACCCTTCAGCGCGAAGGTCAAGCCATGGCAACTGGTTTTCACCGGGTGCCAAAGTTTCGCGCTGCGTGGCATCTTGCGCTTTGAGTTGCTCGCCAAAAGCTTCAAAACCCACCACGTGCTGCGCCAATGTGGAATAAATGGGTGAGGCCACTCTTGGACTGGCCAAGCGCCTAAAGGCATAAACGTAATCATGTGCGGTGAGCTCACGAGTGCCAGTCTCTGGGAAGTCAGTTATGGCATAGCGATCAACCAAGGCACTTGCCGCTAGCGGGTAGTAGCGGTATTGCCCATCGGCTGATTTTGCGAAAGCAGGATGCGGCTGGTAGCGAATACCAGGCTTTAATTTAATTTCGTAGACGCTTTCGTGCACTTGATCAGGCGGGGCCGTGAGCGGTAAAACGTTGCCTGAGGCATCAAGATAAGTGGGCTGAGCAAGGGTCTCGGCCGATCTGGCAATCAATTCATAAGGCCGTTTTAAATAGTGATACCCGTACAACGGCTCGTATATGTTGTAGGTGTATGGTGTTTCATCAGAGGAATAGGATCGTGCAGGGTCAAGGTATCGCGGTGAGCGCTGAGTGAAGGCGGTAAAGAGCGTGTTTTCATGCTCTTCGCCATCAGCATAGGGGCTGTTAATGGGATCACCCGCAGGCTGGCAACCACTCAGTGCAAGACTGGCCAGCACCACAAAAGCGACACCGGCTGAACGACGGAATGACCGGATAGTGACTATTTGTTGCACTTGCCATTCCTCCAGCACTCGTAGCGCCACACCCATGGTGGCGTTGGGTTGGGTTCGGCCCAGATGCCCCGCTTGGCTGCTTTGGCTTGGGCTTGCAATAACAAAAGGGACTTATCGCGTAGATACTTGCCACCCGCTTGCTGGTTGGCCCAAGCCATGCCAGCCAATACCAACGATTGATTAACGGTGGTCAGAGGGCCACCATCCTTTATTGGCACATCACAAATATGGCGGCCATAACGATCGGTCTCAAAGCACAAAAGCTTAACGCTTTGACCGGCGACTTGTTCGGCTAAAAATTTTCTTGCGGCCTCGGCATAAGGCTGGCCAGGTCGATCACTGCCTGAAGACTTTTCTGGGCTGTCGATACTTGCCAAACGAATTCTTTCATTGGTGGCTTGCCTAAGCGTCAAGGTGTCACCGTCGGCCACCCGCACCACCTTACCCACTAACTCGTAAGTTTGACTGCTTTGAGGTTGTGTCGCCCCCCCCATGGCCAAGACCAGCACGCCCATTAGAACCAAAAAAATTGGCAATAGTCGCCTTCTACTTCTAGTAAGCTGCTTTAAAAAAGACTGAACCACTGGTGACATACAAAGCTCCGGACAATGTCAAAGGCGATTGACCGGGTTTGACGACACTAAAGCCATTTCGCCCGACGAAATAGAGCATACAACGTCCCGCACGCGGTCGCCATTAGGCCCAAAACCATATAGTACCCATACTTAAACTTGAGTTCTGGCATGTTCTCAAAGTTCATACCATAGATGCCGGCCACCGCCGTTGGTATGGCAACAATGGCAGCCCAAGCCGCCAATTTTCTAGTCGTGTCCGTTTGGCGAGCTTGTTCAATCAGCATCCCTGCTTCAAAAGCGAATGACAAATCGTCACTCAGATTCGAAAACAATCGATCCATGCTTTCAATGCGTCGGGACAGCGCCAAAAAGTGCTCTCGCGTGTGCTCACCTATTGGCTCAAGCTTTAGACGTGCTATGCGGGCACAGATCTCTCCCAACGGTTCAATTGCATTGTGGAATCGGTGGAAGTCGCGGCGCAACATATAGAGCTGCTGAATAGATACTTGGCTCATCGCAACTTTGATTAATGCCCGTTCAGTACGATCGACCCGGTGCTCAAAACCTTTATAAATGTCGGCGTAGTGATCTAATAAGCCGTTTAAAAGATCGACTAAGATGTGGTCACATCCACGGTCAATCCGATGTCGCATTTTTTCCAAGCGAGCTCTCATGACCACATGCGATGGTGAGGGTCCTGTTCGCACCGTCAATAAAAAGCGCCGCCCCAAAACAAATCGAACCGTTCCGAAATGGGGACGTTGTCGGTCTGTCCCCATTTGAACCGATTGCGCAATCAGCAACAAGTTTTCGTCATAGTCGGTAAAACGGGGATGGCTATGTTCCCCTGTCAAATCTGAACTCAGTTCGGATCCAAGTCCCAATTGTTCAGTAAATGCCTGCAAGATATCCGGTGATGGGTTGTGCAAACCAATCCACAACAAAGCGTCTGGGCGCAACAAAGCCGCACCGACCTGATCGATTCTTAAAGCGCGTGGCTCTTCGCCTGAAATGTAGAGGTAAGCCGCCATGATGGATGGATGATGGGATAAATCGTTGATCTCAGATACCACCCGCTCGTCTGTATCGCTCATTCATTGCTCCCTGCCACGTGATTTAATTAGGCTATTGATGAATTATTTCTTTTGGCGCCATGAATCGCCAGAAACACCCTATTTTGATGACAGGCAATCACTCATGACAAAAATTGTTTACTTAGACAGCGACACCCTGCCCTATCCCATCGCCAAGCCTGACTGGGTGAGCGAATGGCAAAACCTGCCGGCAACGCCTCAAGAAACGGAAGCGGTGGTCAAGGCACTTGATGGTGCTGAAATATGTATTACCAATAAGATTCGATTGACACCCGCCATCCTCGCACGCTGCCCAGACCTAAAGTACGTCTGTGTCGCAGCAACGGGTTACGACTGCATTGACTTGCAGGCCTGCCGCGAACATGGTGTTATGGTTAGCAATGTACCTGGCTATTCGCGTCAAAGTGTGGCCGAAAGTGTCATTGGCAGTATTTTTGCGCTTCGACGCAACCTGATGACCTATCAAACCATTGGCAAAACCCGTTGGTCTGAATCGGCTCATTTCTGTGTTCATGACCGGCCAATTTACGATGTACGCGCAACGGTGTTGGGCATTTTTGGTCAAGGCGCCATCGGCGCCGAAGTCGCGCGCCTGGCCCAAGCCTTGGGGCTCAGCGTGCTGTTCGCTGAGCACCGAGGTCGCACGGATGTGCGTGATGGCTATACCCGTTTTGAGACAGTGATTGCAAGCGCTGACATTCTTAGCCTGCACTGCCCACTGACGCCTGCAACACAGTCGATGATTGGACATGCCGAGATTGCCCACATGAAGCCTGGCGCATTGCTCATTAATACTGCACGGGGTCCACTTATTAATGAAGACGCCGTGATTGATGGCCTCAAAAGCGGTCATTTAGGCGGTGCTGCCTTGGACGTAATCGTGACTGAACCACCAACTGGAAACGAAGGGCTGCTGAAGCTTGATCACCCCAACCTTATCATTACCCCACATGTGGCCTGGGCCGCACACGATGGGCTATCTAGGCTGGCGGCAGGCATCTCTGAGAACATTCAGGCCTATCGAGCCAGTCAACCCATCAACGTGGTGAACTAAGCCCCTTTTGGACACGCCCTCAAAATCGCCCAAGCAAGCACCAATTTGGCAGGCACACGCCAAACTCGTGTTTGTTGCATTTTGCTGGGGCACAACGCTGATTGCCGGGCGAATCGTTGCCCAAAACATCCCAAATCTCACCGCAGCAAGTGGCCGTTTTTTGATTGCCGCCTTAATTTTTTTAGTACTACTTCAAAGCCAAGGACCCTTACCAAAACTAAACGCTAAATAAGCCCTAGTGACGGCGGCTATGGGGTTGACCGGAGTGTTTTGCTTTAATTTTTTCTTCTTCACCGCCCTTGAGAAAGTGCCCGCCAGCAAGGTGGCACTGATCGTTTCACTCAGTCCCATCCTAACGGCACTGGCCGTGTCGCTTATCCTTAAAGAGCGACTTAGCCTTCAGCGCTGGTGTGGCATTTTGTTGGCTTTCTTTGGGGTTTCAATTGTCATTACCCAAGGTCAAGTACAAGAAACCCTGTACTACTTCGCCAACTCATTTGAATCTGGCGAAGGCTTCATGATGCTCTCGGTTTCTAGCTGGGTTGCATACACGGTCTTGGGGCGTTTTGCACTGGTTGGCTTAACGCCTTTACAAGCCACCACTTATGCGGCACTTTGGGGAACAGCGGGCTTATTTTTTGCCACGCTCAGTGACATCCCCCACTGGCACCCCGAGATGCTGACATGGGAAAATATCCTAGCCATTTTATACATTGCAACGTTTGGAACGGTCATCGCTTCGCTTTGGTTTCTCCAAGGCGTTCGCACCCTTGGGCCGGCAAGAACGGCTGTCTATGCCAATCTGACACCCATATTTGGTGTGGTTTTGGGTTACCTTATCCTTTCAGAGCCGATTGATCTTTCTATGATTGTTGGTGGCAGTATTGTTATTCTCGGTGTTACTTTGACCAATCGATCTCGCGTTTAATCTCCTCGCTGACAGAGAAACCATTCATGACCGCACTGAACATAAAGAAAGTAGTGGCTCAATGGCTCATATTATTTACATTCGCCGCACTCAGCGCTGCTGCCACAGCCATTGACGTCGGTGACAGCCTCATCATCGATAACGTAGAAACCATTGACGGCCAAGTGCTTACCCGTGAGAGTTTAAAAGGCAAATATTTAATCGTTCAAGTCTGGGCCACTTGGTGTCCATACTGCCACAGACAGAATCTAAACCTTATCGAACTGACCAATCGCACCAAAGGTAAGCCTTTAGAAATCATTGCTTTGTCTGTGGATCGCAATGCATCCGTTGTGCCCCCTTATGTACTTAATCACGGCTTGAACTTCCACGTGGCGATGATGACCCCCACCCTTAACAAAGCGATTGGCAATCGCCGTGGTGTGCCTGAGTTATATGTGGTGGATCCTACAGGCAAAGTTATTCAGAAAGACTTCGGTGAGATGGTTGATCTGGATGTCTACGACCTAGCCGATTACGTTAAGTAGTCAACCCCGAAGCGATTACTCGCTTTGTATCGACAAGAACACGTTATAGGCGTTCATGCGATTGGCAGCACGGAACAAGGGGTAAGAGGCATATGGTGACCAATCCACAGCCTTGTAGGCCTCATCAAAATCATCTAAGTTTCGGGCAGGCTCGTACATGTTGTCTCGCAGAAATTGCAGATAATCGCGAGTGAACTGCAGGTCTTTCGACGGATCAATCGATAAAGGGCCATGGCCAGGCACTGCTGCTCCTGGCGCCAACTTGATGAGGCGATTCAAAGATGAAATCCAACCCGCACTATCGGCATTACCCACAAAGGGGATCCGACCTTGAAACATCAAATCACCCGCAAACAAAATGTCCTCTTTGGGCACATAAACAGCCAAGTCATCGGGCGTATGCGCTGGTCCGACTTTCATCAACTCAAACGGCCATCCGCTTAGCATGACGGTCTGGTCAGTGCTGATCCACTGGTCAGCGGCTTGCAGCCGCGTCTGCTCATTGATCCAAGGTGCCAATTCCTCTCTAGAGACCTCCAGACGAAGCCTCGCTGTGTCAGAGGTCAAATAGACTTTGCCTTGCTCCTGCGCAATGATGATTGCACCCACGTCACGAAAGGCCTGCAGCCCATAAACGTGATCAGCATGGTAGTGCGTCACAATGACATGCGTGATTGGCTTTTGGGTGATGATATTGATCTCTTCGATCAAGCGCTGCGCCAAAGCAGGCGAACCCAAAGCATCAATCACCACAACACCTTCCGGTGCTAAAACCACACCCGCGTTTGAGATGAAATTTTGATTCAGTGGCGTACCCAGAGCAAACAAACCCTCTGCGTAATACGTATTGGGCGACACTTGTGTCAGCTTTAATTGGGGTGTTTGCGCCAAGGTCGCAAAACTGGCCACTGACCCAGCCACCAGAAGCCCAAACGCCAAGCAGGTATGCGCCATTTGCTGGCATTTCATGACATAGTGCCCTAATCCAATTGACATCATGGTTTGATGTAGGCGTAACCGTCTACTTGTTGCAATTCGGTCAACTTCACGACGCCAGAACGGGTGAAATCAGCCTCAAGAATAAATTGGTCAGGACTTAATTGACGGCCCATTAATGTCAGCTCACAGACATAAACATCAACCCCGCGTGGCTTAAGATCGGCAATGAGTGGGGCATAGGCAATATTGCTCGCCACGTCAGTTGCGCCCTCCATAAACATATCAACGCCATCAGCGTGAGCCACGATCGCCAGCTTGGTGGCCGGTACTGTATCCAATTGATTACGAATGCTACGCAGCCCTTTCAATCCTTGGGCTTGGGCATCATCAAAGTGGTAGACCACCAAAGGGGTCACCGCTGTTTGCGCCTGGGTTGGCGTGCCTGACAGACCAAAGGAAAAACAGGCACCCGTCAGGATGGCCGTCATCGCACGCTTGAATACACTTTTCATGATCCCCTCCTCAGGTACAACGGGCGCCACAGGCGCCCGTTCAATGGCGCTGATTTAATCCAACGCCTCACATGTCACCTCAGATACTCATCATGACAGTGGGGCAAAGCCTGGGTTGCCTTCGGCACCAATAATTTTGGGCATGTTCGGGGTCACCGCTTTGACCGTCTTTGTGTCACGCAGATAAGCGGCAACCACGTCCCAGATCGGTTCGCCACCTTGGTCTCGAGCAGCCTCAGAAACAGGTGCCCAACCCGCAACCCTGTAGTCCTTGCCCGCGTCAATCAACTGACCATTCAGTCGCATGTCTGAAATACGATTGCCGGAATCGGCACCGGGATTGATGGTGTACTCAAGGCCGCCAACGCGAACCATATCACCGCCTTGTTGGTAATACGGATCAGGATTAAACAAGTTGTCAGCAACGTCTTCAAGCACGACTTTGATCATCTCACCTGACATTGGCGTGAGCGTCGTGTAGGGGTACGTAATGGCTGTTTGGTCGAGCACATGCTCCATCAAAATATCCTGCCCAGGCAACAATGAGGTGCCCCAGCGAAAGCCTGGTGAAAAAGCAATCTCAGCGTCTTTCATTTGAATCAAGGCATCAACGATCACCTGATCAAAGGTGCCATTAAAGTTGCCTCGGCGATAGAGCGTGCCCTCGGTCTGCGCCAAAACTTCATTGAGTTTGACCTCGTGCGGCGCACGTATCTTCTCAATCAAACTTACCATTTCAGTATCGGCGGGAATCAAGTCAGAGAAAATCGGCAACAACTTGTAGCGGAAATCGGATACTTTGCCGTCCTTCACATCAAAATCCAATACGCCCAAAAACTTGCCGTTTGAACCAGCATTGGTGACCAGTGTGACACCCCCAGGGTTTTTAACTTGAACCGGTGCGGGTACGCCATCGTGAGTGTGACCACCCATGATGGCGTCAATGCCGCGCACGCGACTGGCCATCTTCAAGTCCACATCCATGCCATTGTGCGAGAGAACGACCACGACTTGAGCGCCCTGCGCGCGCGCTTCGTCGACTGTCTTTTGCATGTTTTCTTCTTCAATGCCAAAGGTCCAGTTCTCAACCAAGTAGCGCGGATTCGCGATTGGCGTGTATGGGAAAGCTTGCCCGATAACGGCCAATTTCACGCCATTCATTTCACGCATAGTGAACGCATCAAAAACAGGGTCTCCAAAGTCGGCGGTTTTGATGTTCTGAGCCACAAAAGAGACCTTGCCAGCGAAATCCTTTTCAACAATTTCCATGACCCGGTCTTCGCCTAAGGTCATTTCCCAGTGCGCAGTCATGATGTCAACACCCAGTGCCAAACAGGCATCAACCATGTCTTGACCGTCTGTCCAAAGCGCCGTGCCAGAGCCCTGCCAGGTGTCACCACCGTCAAGTAGCAATGCACCTGGGCGAGAGGCCTTGAGTTGATTAACCAACGTTGCCATGTGGGCAAAACCACCGACCTTGCCGTAGGTTTGCGCAGCAGGGGCGAAATCCAAGTATGTGAAAGCGTGCGCATCACGGGTGTCTGGCTTTACACCATAGTGTTTGAGCAAATACTCACCAACCAGATGTGGTGGCTTGCCGTACATCGAATGAAAACCCAAGTTCACGTTGGGTTCTCGGAAATAGATTGGCTTTAACTGGGCGTGACAGTCCGTGAAGTGCAAAAAATGCACGTTCCCAAACTTGGGTAAGTTATAGAAGGCGTCAGCCGCTGTTTGCGCAAACCCCATACTGGGTTTTAATGCCAAGCCAGCCGCTGAGGCCATGGCCAATGTTTGCATAAACTCTCGACGATTCATACTCATCACGCACATCCAATTAAAAAATTGATAAAAAATGAAAAAACTGAAAACCCTGAGATGCAATAGATACCCGTAACCGTTAAGAAAGGAATCTTAGTTACTGGTAAGAAAAGAAAATCAAAAGAAAATGTAAGTACCAATGAAAGAAAGGGTCCGAAGACCCTCTCTTTCATATTCTTTTATTGGTTAACGGGCGATGCCGGATCCAATAAAAGAGCCATGACGTCTTTCATTTGCTGCTCAGTGAGCAATTTGAAATGCGCCATGCGTGGCATGTTGCTGCAAGCGTTATAAGCCTTAGAGTTGTTGATACGATTCCATGTGTATTCAACAATCTCTTTGCTATTGCCACGCAACTTGCCGTAGCCTAACAATGACGGACCGATCGTGCCGTGCGAGATTTCAGCCTTGGTCACTTGATGGCAGTTGTAGCAACCACCACCATTGACTGTTTTATCACTGTCTCTCCAGGTAGATCCGCGGCCGCTTTGCGCGACTTTCTCGCCGGCTTTCCAGTCACCCATATAGACACCATCAGAGGGTGGCTTAATCGCCTCAAGCGCCGCGGTTTGTAGCGCAATGGCCTTTTTCTGTCCCTCAGGAGAGTTAAAGACGGCTTTATCAGAGCAAAGGGCTTGGATCTCGTCTGGGTAGATTCGACTCTTGTCTGCAATGCCTTGGGTTCTGAAACTGCTTTCCATGATGGCCATCACTGCCGGATCAACGGCTTGAGCGCTTACCCCAGAAGACAGGCCAACGAGCACCGCACCCAAAACAACCGACCTATTCATCATTTGATTTTTCATGTTGATGTTCTCCACTATTTGATCAGCGCTTCAGGCCCGGGGTATTCATTTCACCCCCGTCTGCTTTGTTAGCCATGTAAATTGACAAAGCCACTGTCACGTCCGAACCAAAAATCGGAAACGGCATGCGCTGTTGGCGGTAGCAATCATTCAAACGACGCTGCATGGTCCAGAAAGTACCGCTCGAGACGCGATAGGCTGGCCAATTACCCCATCCAGCCGCGGCACCCTCTTTCTGCGTCAAATTTGGTAAGTCTTGCATCCGAATGCGTTGGCCATCAACGGCATGGCATGACGCACAAGAAAAGTCCATCGTTCCACCTTGCAAGAAAAAGATCTTTTCGCCCAAGGCGACCATTTCTTTTTCTTTTGGATGGCTAGCGGGTACTTTGATGGGCATGCCCTTTGATTGGCCGACGATATAGGCAACCATCGCTTCCATGGGCTGACGAACGCCTTTGCCAAACGAAGCCTTGACGACTTCGGCCTGAGGAATACCTTGCAAGGTTTCCATACAGGTCATCAGTCGTGACTCGAGGTCTTGGACTTTATCCGTGTCAGAAAAATAGCGTGGTAGCTGAGCAGCAGCGCCTTCGACCACACCAGGCCCAAGACCCAAATCACATTTTTCGAGCGATGCGTTTTTAGGTCCCATGGCCTTCACCCAAAGCTCCTCACCTTCCATTTCATAGAGCTCAGCAGGATTGCCGTCAGCCAACATGGCTCTGTATTCCTGCAACTGATCAGCTGCAGACTGGGCGTGCGCGACCAAGGGCGCAGACATCCCAATAGTCAGCGCAAGGGTTGCCGTTATCACGTGATTTTTCATCACTTCCTCCTCCTAGGGGTAAACCGAACGATTTATTTGATTTGGGTTTTGTCGGTACGGGACTCGCCTTTATTGTCTTTCCAAGTCACTGTCAATTCGTCACCTTTTTTAGCACTACCGTTTAACTTAAAGTGAAGAAATGGGTCCTTCGAAACAGCAGGTCCGAGAAAGGCCGTGAATACCGTCTTACCACCCACTTGGGCATCAACGGTTTCAATAAACCAGGCGGGAATCGGCTTGCCTTCAGGATTCTTGCGTTGACCGGTTTCCATCACGTGTCGCATTAACACTTTGATATCCACCACACCACTTGCTTCTACAGTTGCTCTAATACGCATTGGGCTAGCCATTTTATTTACCTCTCTAGATGTCGTTTTATCGCCTAAGCGAATTCAATTTTTACCGTCAATGGCAGTCGATTAACCGCCGCAACCGCCAAGTGTGACTTTGACTTCTTTGGATGTCATGAACCACTTGCCATCGGCCTTAACAACACCGTAGATGTTTGAGGTCTGACCCATCTTGACGCGGGTCGTGGCAAAGGGCTCAGCGCCAGCAGGTAGTTCAAACATGGCGGCCAAAGCACTTGGGTTTTTCTCAACCAAGATGGCCATGTGAGTGGCCTTTAAAGTGGTCTCAACGCCGACAGGCACCACAGCGCCGTTTTCAGCAATATCCGGTGCGCGCAGTGTCACAGCATCTGACTTCGCTGGTGTGCCAGAACCACCAAGCACTTTCACCACATCGTCAAGCGTTTTGGCTTTAAAAGCAGCCTCGTTCCATGTTGCTGCTTCAGCTTGAGTCATGAGGCCAGTGCTAGCCATCAAGCCGACCAAGGCTGTTAATTGCATGAGCGTGCGTCTTTGCTGATTCATTTATAACTCCTAAAAAATTTTTGTCTTATGAATAATGCTACCCAAATACCAAATCCGTCAAGAACCCGTCACCATCCACTTAACCATCACCGAGATGTCATCATCACTGATTTGGGGGTGAGGTGGCATTGGTATCTGGCCCCAAGTACCGACCGCGCCTTTCTTAACTTTTTCTTCAAGCATGGCCAAGCTGCCGGACTGGTCTTTGTACTTATCGGCGACTTGCTTGATCGATGGCCCAACCATGGCGCTTGCTGCCGCGTGGCAAGCCGCACAGTTGTTTGAACTAAAGAGCTGTTTTGCGCTTGGCCCAGCTGTTTCTGCCATGGCAACAACAGGCTGGAAGTTCGTGCCTGGCAAGGCAGCAAGCGGTGGCTTGGTGCTGTCAATGCCTCGGTAAGGTCCAAACGTTCGGTCCTGTAAGGCCAAGTTTTCGTGTGCATTGCGGGCGAAGTCAGGCAAGGAGGACGTAATGACGACTTCTTGAATGCAGTTTGACATACAGGCCGTGTTAACCACATCAGGTTTGCCATCCACTGTCCACATGCCGTGATCGGTCGTCATGCCGTATCTGTTAGGCATCCGTTCCTGTACTTCTGCGATGTTTTGATCGCTAAGAACAAAATCTTCAGGAACGATGTCACCCAAATTCAGCATGTAGGCCAAGATGGCGTAGGTGTCATCAGGTGTCAGTGATCGCGGCGCATTCCAAGGCATGGCACGGTAGATGTAGTCATAAAGCGTTGAAACCGTCGCAACCTTCATCAATGTCGAGCGTTGCGGCTGAGCCGGGTTTGTTAGTGACGCCACACGGCCTGTTTCTTGGTCTTCCAACGTTGTGCCACCAACCAACGGGCCAAAGACTTCAGCAGACTCGCCGAACGCACCATGGCAACTCAAACATTGCGCATCCCAGAGGTGCATGCCGTCTTCAACTGATCCCGAACCTTTGGGCAAGCCCTTAAAATCCGGTCGTACGTCAATGTCCCAAGCCGCCACTTCGTTGGCCGTGGCTTCGCGTCCAATGCCTTCAAACACCAAAAGATTTTGGCTAGCGACAGTGCCGGCAGCAGTTACCAGGGTAAGCGCAGCGATGGTTTTAGCCAATTTGAACATTGCTTAACTCTCCATTTTCGCCGACCTTCCAAGATTGGATGGCATTGTTGTGATAGATAGACCGAGTGCCTCGAACCTCTCTGAGCATTCGGACAGGTGGTTGCACGTAACCCGTGCTGTCAATGGCTCGTGATTGAAGGATGGCTGGCTTGCCATCCCAAACCCAATCGATATTGAATCGCGTCAGTGACTTGTCAAGCACAGGGCTTTCAAGACGTGCCGTGCTCCAGTTCTGACCGCCATCGACTGACACGTCGACCCGTTCGATCTTGCCACGGCCAGACCACGCCAAACCGCTCACGTTGTAAAAACCCGTTGTTAGCAATTGCTGACCACCCGAGGGTGTGGTGATCACGGACTTACATTCTTGAATCGAGGAGTATTGACGGTGTAGCCCATCGGGCATCATGTCGATGTAGTGAGCGGCCTCGTCTTTGGTTGCCCATGGCTTGTCACCGACTTCAATTCGACGCAACCACTTGACCCAACTCACGCCTTGAACACCAGGCACAACCAATCGCAAGGGGTAGCCGTTTTCGGGGCGTAACATTTCGCCGTTCATGCCCCACACCACCAAAACATCGTCCAATGCCATTTCCATGGGGATCGTACGCGTCATGCCTGAGCCATCATTGCCTTCGGCCAACACAAACTTGCCTTTCTTCAGATCAGCGCCAGCCATTTCCAACAGCATCGACAAGGGCACACCGGTGAACTCGCAGCATGACAGCATGCCGTGGGTGTACTGAACCGTTGGTACCGCCACGTTGCCCCACTCCATGCCGGTATTGGCACCACACTCAATGAAATGGATGCGCGAGACGCTAGGCAGACGCAGCAGATCGTCCATGGTGAAAACCAACGGTTTTTTCACCATGCCGTTGATCATCAGGCGGTGTTTGTTGGGGTCAATGTCATACCAACCCTGGTGGTGGCGCTCAAAGTGCAAGCCACTTGGCGTGATGATGCCAAAAAACCCTTGCAGGGGGGAGAATGCCACCGATGAGCCTGATACACGGGTCAGTCCCGGCGACTCTCGCCGCTGGAGATATTTTTCATATGTTGAAGGCGTGCCGTAAGGCTTAACCGCAACAGGTTGACCAAGCGTGGTCTGCCATTCTTGCTTGGTAACAATCGCAGGATCATCTGGGCCAACTTGGGCCATCGCTCTCGTGCTAACACCGGCTGCCATGGTTGCACCAATGGCACCAAGGAAGCTTTTTTGCAAAAACCCGCGCCGCGCCTCAGTTAATCCATCTTCAGTAACTGCCGATCGAAAATCCGCTGGCAAAAAATTTTCGGGTGCGCGTTGTACTCGCCCGATCTTTTGGGATAACTTAGACACTGTCAAGACCGTCTCCGTCACGTTGGCTTTGTCGAAAGCAAAGCTGGTATTTATTTACAAAATTCTATAATGTAATAAGGTAATAAAGTAATTACTTTTAAAGAATTATGGTTAACCCTTACCCCGTAGCGACAGTCGCCGCCCAAAAAGGAGAGGCATTATGAAAAAAAACGACAACTTCGATAACAACACCAAAACACCAAACGATTTTAGTAACGACGGACTTGCGCTGACGGGCAAGAACCACCAAGACCGGCGTACTTTTTTGCGCAATGCCAGCGCAACCGGATTGATGGGTAGCTTTGCTTTGGCCGCGCAACCTATAAAAGCGCAGCAAGTTATCAGCACCAATTTTGACGGGCTAGAAGCCAATGAGGTCGATATCCAAGAAAATGGTATCGAACTTTACGCTTATGTGGCCAAACCAAAAAATGTCACAGCGCCCCTTCCCGTGGTGATTGTTTGTAGCGAAATCTTTGGCGTGCATGAGCACATTGCCGACATCGCTCGCCGATTCGCCAAAGAAGGCTATCTGGCGATTGCCCCTGAATTTTTTACCCGAGCCGGCGATCCCACGTCATTGGGCACTTTCGCTGAGATCATGAAACAAATCATCAGCCAAACACCGGATGCACAAGTCGTGGACGATATCCGTGCCTGCCTCAACTGGGCCACCAAAAACGGCGGCGACGCGAACCGTAGCGCTATTACTGGCTTTTGTTGGGGTGGTCGCATCACTTGGTTAGCCTGCGCCAACATCCCAGAGTTAAAGGCCGGTGTCGCTTGGTATGGACGCTTAGTCGGGGAAAAGAGTGACAATTTTCCTGCCCACCCGGTCGATATTGCCAAGACTCTCAAAGCGCCTGTTCTAGGGCTGTACGGTGGCGCTGACGATGGCATCCCTTTAAACACCGTTGACCAAATGGAAAAAGCCCTGGCACAAGCCACTGGTAACGTGGCTGCACAAGCCTCTCGGTTCGAGATCTATCCTGATGCACCTCACGCTTTTCATGCCGACTACCGAGCCACTTATCGAGAAGCTGCGGCCAAAGATGGCTGGCAAAAGTGTCTGCAGTGGTTTAAGACCCACGGGGTCTGACCGCAGGGCTGGTTTCGCTTCTGAAGCTGAAGCATTACGCTTTAGTCCCGTCTACGGATGGCCCTTTACCAAGCGCAAGGGGTGTCTTTAGACGGTTTTTTTAAGACCGAACAAAAACCGAGATTCTACGAATCAAAGATATGCTTATCCACAAAAAGTATTTCCGCACTTGGCGTGAGTTAACGATACTCTTTCGATGACTAATCGCGAGGATTCGAAAGTCTAAGTGTGTCATCAGATCCATAAAAGTAGCGCACACCCGTCCAAGGGTAAATCCTCACCAAAGTCTATTGGCAATACTGTGCTTCCTTGTAACAATAAGTTTATTAGAAATAGAAATTAAGGTTTTATTGACACGATGGATAAACGGAGACAAATGATATGAGACGTGCTTTTGAATTAAGTCGCACAAGGTCGCTGAAGCGCCTAGGCGCTGCCGCAGTGCTGGTTGCTGCTGGATTTGCCACACCCGCCATGGCGTCAGGTGACAAGGTCGATCCACAGTTTGTCTACAACTCATCGCTGGCTGCAACCTGTGCGAGCTGTCATGGTACCAATGGTGTTAGCGTTGCTGACGCTCGGGTGCCTTGGATCAACACGCTCACGCCAAAAGAGATTGCCAAAGCCATGATCGAATATAAAAACGGCACGCGCTCGGGCACCATCATGCCTCAGCTCGCCAAGGGCTATACCGAAGCGCAAATTGAGATCATTGCTCAAGTACTCGGCAAAAAATAAGGGGAGAACAGCATGAATCGTCGTCTATTTTTGGGACAGAGCGCCGCTCTGATTGGCACAACGGCAGGCATGAACAAGCTAGCTTTGGCCAGCAAAAAAACAAAAGCCCACGTGATCGTGGTTGGTGCCGGCTATGGCGGTGCCACAGCAGCGAAATACTTGCGCATGCTGTCAAACGAAGGCATTGCCGTTACTTTGATTGAACCCAACGGAGAGTTCATCTCCTGCCCGCTGTCAAACCTGGTTGTCGGGGGCGTGGCACAAATGTCCGAAATCACAACCCCATACGAGGGCTTACCAAGCAAGTATGGCATCAAAATGGTCAAAGGCCGTGTTGACAAGGTTGATGCCAGTAAAAAAACAGTCACCACCAACGATGGCACCACATTGTCTTATGACAAATTGGTTCTAGCCCCAGGCATCGACATGAATTTCGACGCGATTGAGGGCTTGGCCCAAGCCAACCGCGATGGCGTGACGCTGCAAGCTTGGAAAGCAGGTCCCGAGACCGTTGCGCTGCGAAAGCAACTCGTCGATATGCCCGACGGTGGGGTCTTCGCCTTGGCGATTCCGTTGGCCCCCTACCGTTGCCCACCAGGGCCGTACGAGCGCACCTGCCAAATCGCCAATTACTTAAAGGAAAACAAGCCCAAGTCAAAGATCATCGTGGTTGACGCCAATCCTGACGTGTCATCGAAGGGCAAGCTCTTTAAAAAAGCCTGGTCTGATATGTACGATGGTTTTATTGACTACCGCCCAGCGCATCGCGTCACAGCCATTGATGCCAAGACAAAGACCATCAAGTTTGAATTCGAAGAAGATCTCAAAGCGGACGTCTTGAATATTTTGCCACCGATGCGTGCAGGCAATATTGTGCGCAGCACTGGCTTGGCCAACATGAACGACCGCTGGGCCGAGGTGACGTTCTTGGACTTCGCATCGACTCAAGCCAAAGACATCCATGTCTTGGGCGACTCGATTCAAACGGCACCCAGTATGCCTAAGTCTGGTCACATGGCGAACCAACACGCGAAGGTTGCTGCAGCGGCCATCGTGGCAGAGATCAATGACTTTCCAGTCAATCCTCAGCCTGTGGTCACCAACACCTGCTACAGCTTCGTAAACGGTAGTGATGTGGTGCACGTGGCCAGCGTCCACCAGTACGTGCCTGATCGTGCCACCTTCATCCCAGTCAAGGGTGCTGGCGGTTTGTCACCAGCACCAAACCAACTCGAAGGCATTTATGCTTGGGGATGGGCCAAAAACATTTGGTCTGATGCCGTTGCTTAAACCTTAAGTTATCTTCACAAAACAGAAAAGATCCCGCTGGGATCTTTTCTGTTTTGTGTCAATCGACATCACACTTGGCACTACTTCGGTGTTTTGCCGCGATTTTCCACGGCGCGCAGAAAATCAAAATCCGCTCCCTTGTCCGCTTGCATCACCGTATCAAGAAATAGCTTGAGGTAACCCCTTTCAGCCGTTGGCGTGACAACGGGGTAATTGATGGCGCGTTCCTTTAACGCTTGTTCTGAAACCAATAGCGTTAATTCCCGGTCGGCCACATTGAGCCGAATCCGGTCACCACTTTGGACATACGCCAAAGGGCCGCCTACTGCTGACTCGGGCGTGACGTGCAGCACGATGGTGCCAAAGGCTGTGCCGCTCATGCGCCCATCCGAGATTCGAATCATGTCTTTGACACCTGCTCGAGCGAGCTTTTGTGGGATCGGTATGTAGCCTGCCTCTGGCATACCCGGTGCGCCTTTGGGCCCGATATTTTTTAGCACCAAAATATCATCCGCTGTGACATCCAAATCGTCACGATCAATGCGAGTCACAAGGTCTTCTATGTTTTCAAAGACAACCGCCCGACCCTCATGGGCCATCAAACGCGCATCGGCGGCTGATTGCTTGATAATCGCACCACCTGGCGCCAGATTGCCGCGTAAAACCGCAATGCCCCCTTGTGGGTAGATCGGTTGGGCGGCTGACTTGACCACGACTTGCGCAAAGCCTGGGCCAGCAGCATCGATCTCTTCGCCCAAAGTTTTACCCGTGACGGTCAGTGCATCCAAGTGCAACAGGGGCTTTAGTTCACGCAGCAAAGTTGCCATGCCGCCGGCGTGGTGAAAGTCTTCCATGTAGTGTTGGCCAGACGGCTTTAAATCGAGCAGCACGGGGGTTTGACGACCCATGCGATCCAAAGCGTCTAAATCAATATCAAATCCCATACGCCCCGCAATGGCTGTCAAGTGAATGATGCCGTTTGTTGAGCCACCAATGGCGAGCAATACCCGCATGGCATTTTCTAGTGCCTTTTCGGTTAGGATTTTGTCAATCGTCAATCCTTCCTTGGCTATCCTGACCGCTTGCCGGCCCGTTTCTTCAGCAATCCGCATTCGATCAGCGGTTACAGCGGGTGGTGAGGCGCCACCTGGCACCGTCATTCCCAAGGCTTCAGCGATACACGCCATGGTGCTAGCCGTGCCCATCACCGAACAGGTGCCAACGCTGGCCACCAATTGGTCGTTGACGTCCTCGACTTCAGCCGCATCGATCTCATTGGCGCGGTATTTACCCCAGTAACGCCGACAGTCGGTACAAGCGCCAACCCGCTCACCGCGATGGCTGCCGGTCAGCATCGATCCCGTGATGAGTTGAATCGCGGGCAATCCAGCCGACGCCGCACCCATGAGCTGAGCGGGTACGGTTTTGTCGCAACCGCCGATCAAAACCACCGCATCCATGGGTTGGGCTAGCAACAATTCTTCCGTCTCCATTGACATGAGATTGCGCAGAAACATGCTGGTGGGCGCTGAGAAGCTTTCGTGGATAGAAATCGTCGGAAAATCAACTGGCAGTCCGCCGGCCAACATCACACCGCGCTTTACAGCCTCTAATAACTGCGGCATGTTGCCGTGGCAAGGGTTGTAGCCACTGCCCGTGTTGGTGATTCCAATCACTGGGCGCTCAAGCGCCTCATTGGTGTAACCCGCACCCTTGATAAAGGCTTTACGCAAAAAAAGCGAGAAGCCCTGATCACCGTAGCTTGTCAGCCCTTTTTTCATGCCCGAGGGTTTGTTGCTCATTAGATTGCTCCGTTTTTTTCGTGTTTTAGGCATTATCGCTGACCGCGCACGCCTGACAATGACATCGCAGTGACCATCTTAGAGATTCGATTTAATATCTGCTGGATTGATATCTAGACATCCAAATCAAAACAATTACGACGCAACGAGAAAACATGCTAACCAAACACCTGTTAACACTGCTGCTGACCGCCACAACCTTGGGCTTTACATCGGTCTCCCATGCGCAGAGCAATGCCGCCATTGATGAAATAGCGGGCTATTTGGACTTTAGTGAATACGGCGGTGGTGTGATCTTTGCAGAGCAAATTCCCCGCGAGGCATACAAAGACATCACCATCATTGATGCCAGAGACCCCGCACAATTTGCCCAAGGACACATCCCGGGTGCCGTGAATATCGAATGGCGGCAAGTACTTAACGAACGCGACCAGATCCCAAAAGACAAGATGGTATTGATCTACTGCAACACCGGCTCGCTCTCAGCCCAAGGTGGATTGGCGCTGCGCGTGGCCGGCTGGGATAACGTTCGGATTCTTCAAGGCGGGTTTGAAGAATGGAAAAAAAAAGGCGGCTTTGACGCCAACACCCGTGCCCCAGCGCCGGCCAAGCATTAGTGGGTCATGCCAACCCATTGGCTATAGCCTGGCGATAACCGCCCGAGCAACTGCTGCTGTATCGCTTCGCCCGCCGAAGTCATAAGGCAGAACATCACCTTCTCGAAAGGCCTTCTCTAATGCCTGTTCAATCATCCTAGCACCCTTGAGTAAGACCGGGTCTTGGTGTCGCCAGGACAGCCACTCGAGCATCATGGCAGCCGACAAAAACATGGCACTTGGGTTAGCAATGCCCTGGCCAGCGATATCGGGTGCAGTGCCGTGCGAAGGCTGAAAAACGGCATATTGATCACCAATGTCTGCCGATGGCGCCATGCCCATGCCGCCAACGAGCGCGGCAATCAAATCAGACAAAATGTCGCCAAACATATTTTCTGTCACTAAAACATCGTACTGCCAGGGTTTTAAAACCAGATTTAACGCCATCGCGTCAACGTAAGCATGCTCAATCGTGATGTCTTTGAAGGCTTCAGCACGCTCTTCAAAGACTTGGCGCCAAAACGCCATCGACGCAAAAACGTTCGCTTTGTCAACGCTGGTGACGTGACCTTTTTTGCCTTGTGACTTTCGACTACGGGCCAGTTCAAGCGCAAAATCACAAATGCGTGCGGTTCCAGCGTGCGTGATTTTCATTTGATCAAACGCAGCCGCCTCGCTACCCGTGCCCTCAACATACCCTCGCCCACGCGAGTAAAACAAACCCTCGGTGTTTTCACGAATCAACACCATGTCAATCTCTGACGCGCGAGGATTGCTTAACGGAACAGGCAAGCCAGGCCAAGTGCGAATGGGTCGAACGCCTGCATATAGATCAAGTGCAAAACGCAAATCCAACTGAGGGATGATTTCCGTGCCATCAGCACCGCGAACGTGCGGCAGGCCCATGGCACCAAACAAAATGGCATGCGCTTTTTTGCAAGCATCCAAGGTCGAAGCCGGCAAGGCATCGCCACTGTCCAGATAGTGTTGTGCGCCAGCCGGGTGAATAACCGTATTAAAGTGCCTCTCTATTTTGGGCCCTAACGTTTTAAGCATATCAAGAGCGACCGCGGTGACTTCAACACCGATGCCATCACCCGGCAAAACTGCAATCTCATAGCTTTTCAATTGAGGCTCCTGTTCTATTTCTTTGTTCATAGGTTCGTCTGAGATCCATTTGAAACAACCTTGATCGCAACCGATATGTTGCAACAAAAGTATTCTTGACCACTAACTGCTCAATAGTTTAATACGCGAATAATCCAGCAATTTCTCAAGCCTAAGCTTTAAACCTTGGTAAGGTATTTTTTTGACGAAGGAGTAACAGACCAGACAAAATAGCCATCCCTCCGACCACACCATAAGGCAATCCATAGTCACCCAAACCGGTAACAGCCACCGAAAATATAGATGGTAGCAACAGCACACCGGTAAACATCACACCAGAACCCAACCCGGTGGCCTCCGTCCTCTGTGCACCACCCATACGGGCCCACTCGGCATAGGCCAGCCCGGTAAATCCGCTGGCAGAAATGCCAGCCACCGCACACAGAGTAAGCACAATCCACTGCGACCAACCCAAGTCAAACTGCCCCGTGAGAACAGCTGCTGCCCCCATGATGAATCCCTGCCACGCCAACAGCACACGGGCAGCTACCCACTTGTCGGCTAACCAACCCCAAATCGGTCGACTAATCACGGCCGCAAGTTGGTACAGGGCCAAAGCCCAACCGGCCTGAACCAAGTCAAAACTCGTTTTGCTCGTGAGGTGCACGGTCAAAAATGCAATAAAACAGAGCTGCAAGCCACTGTAAAAAAAACATGCAAAGGCGAGCCCACGCAGATCAGGGCGCTCAAAAAATATCTTGATGGGTGCCCACAGACCGGCGCTTAATATTTGACGCGTAGGATCTCGACCCGAATCCCACCCCTGACGCACATACTCAAGCAACAACAGTGCAACCACCACTGGCAGTGCTTGCCACAGTAGCGCGGCTTGCCAACCAAAGCTTAAAGTCAATGGCGCCATGAAGACGCCAGCCATCATCCCGCCAAGAGGTACACCCATTTGCCGGATCGACAACACCAGGTTCATCATTCTTAATGGGGTTCGCGGCACCAACAAATGCGCACTTGACGGTGCCGTTGCGCCGTAGGCCAAACCCAGTAGTGCAGCCCCTAGGACAACAGAAAAGACACTGCCCAAAGAACACGCAATGAGCATCGCCAGCGTGGCCACCAAAACCAACTGACTGACCCTGACCGCACCAAAGCGGTCAATAAAGCGCGGTGACAGAAGGGCCGAAATGATCCCAACACCGTAGACCGTCGACACAAAAAAACCGACCAGCGTATCGGGCACCTGGAGATCTTCGGCAATCACAGGCGCCACCACCGGGAAAGAAAAGGCTGCCATTGTTGCCAAACTCTGCGTCGCGAGGGTGGCCATTAAAGGCAGTACTGGAAATCCTAAATGTTCACGCGCATCGTTTGCGAGCGGCGAGTGTTTGACACCCATGAGTCTCTGACCTGTCAGGTTCTAATACATGTTTTAATTTTGAGGCGCAGATCCTTGTTACCAATGTATTTCTTCAATACACGGCGGGTTCAAGTGGATCTCAACAATCCGCACAAGCTTGCCAGTTATCATACTGTAAGGCGTACTTCACAGCTCAAGTGAAACCTAGTGCCTTTTGGCAACAAAGCCCTAAGCGCCTAGGATTCTTCTCAAAACGAATCGTCAATCATCCTGTCAGAGGACAGCGATGTTAACCATGCCATCTGGTTATGACCGGTGAGCAAAGGCTTTAAAGTGTAGACTTTGACAAACCCAGCCAAAAGGCTCTAGCCCCTGCAACATGATGCGACTCAAACACGCCATATTGATCTTAATACTGACAGGCGCAGTGGCTGGGTGCGACGCAAAAGACTGGGACGCTACTGGCTATGCCGATGGTTATGCCTC
>CALBEY010000069.1 GCA_937888805.1 uncultured Burkholderiaceae bacterium | reverse complement strand
ACATTGCGGGAGCATTAATGAATGACATGAAAAGCGGTGTCATTGTCGACTCAGATGGGTCGGCGACGTTCAAGCGTATCAGTGCTAACGTACTCGATTTGTGTTACGTGCATCTACCAAGCGCCAACAATAAAAGCAGTGTGGCTCTCTGTTCTGAGTATAAACGTCAGTGATTTAGAAGCGACTTAGCGTCGGTTTGTTATCCCTGCGCCAATCATCCGCACGGTCGTTTTTTTTGAAGCCAGTGTCTCACGCATTGAGACACTGGCTTGGTTAGCATGTTGTTAGCTTACTGAAGGCGGCTAACGATGAAGGCGGCTAACGAATCGCAGCACAACTTGCCACAATTAACACAGGCAATTCCAGCGTTTTTTCGTATCCCCAACGGATTTCAACATTTTGATGTGCCAAACCGTTTGCCCTTAAGCCTTGTTAGTCGAACGAAGGCTATTGGCATCTCATTTTAGGATGGCTTGGACTCAACAGGGGCACCTTTGATCCCAGCTGATGGGCCATCAGATCTAAAAATGTTGTCCCTTGCACGCCCAACAATCGCATCGTCGACCATACTGAGCCCCCGCTGTTCAATATCTTCCAGGCTGGGACTGCCAGCCAGTCGCATCGCTGTTATCAGCTCCACTTGTAGGGTGCCAAGCACGCGCGAAACACCGGTTTCGCCTGATGTCGCCAACCCCCAAATGACGGGCCGCCCAACCAAGACAGCATCTGCACCAAGGGCGAGTGCTTTGAGGATGTGTTCACCCCTTCTGATGCCGCCAGTCGATTGTTAACCGGGAAAATCACAGCGCCCGAAAGGGCAGCGGCATAGAAGAGTTCAAGCAGTTGGTAACCATTAGGCAGAATAGCCGCCAAGACGGGCTATCCTGCACAGGGACCTTGTAAAGTGGTCAAACTGTCAGCCAACCTTTGCGCTCTATCGCGTGCTTGCCCGTAGGTGATCCACTGTTCATCAACGATATAGGCTTGTCGTGTGGCAAATGTGTTGCAAGCCTGGCGAAACATATCAGCCAACATTGTAGCGGTTGGTAATTCGGTTTTTTTCTGAAGAGGGGCGGGTGGCGGCCCAGCCAGCTCGCGCCGATAAATTTGCGCGAGTCGCGTGCCGAGCGCTTGATAAAAGCGCGCCGCAAATCGTGGGTGCTTGCCCAAGCGTGCTTCTAGTTCGGTTCGGCCAATCCGAAGAACCTTGGCATCTGAATGTGCCGTGACAGTGGCTGAAGTCGGCCAAGAATCAAGAAATGATATTTCACCAACAAATTGGCCAGGCATCACCATTGCAATGGGTTCGTCCAAGCCTTTTAGACTGACGCTTAGTTTGCCCTCGAGAAGAACATAGATGCCCTCTGACTGCCCACCCTGCGTGATGAGAACCGCACCTGCGCAGAGATCTCTGTGATCGCTTGTGTCAATGATCCAATCAAGGTCTGCTTGTTCAAAAAACCCTAGAAAGAGTCAAGTTCATAGCTCATGCTGTCCCACCTTGCTTTTCAGGGTTGAATGGGGTCTCTAGACTCTTTGAATTCCCATTTATTAGTGAAATCGTCATCAACATAGTAAAGCGTGCATCATTTAAAGAACAGGTGCCAAGCAAATAAGTCTCGTTCTTGCGCTAAGGCATCCTGTTGGATTTTAAAAAAAACCAATACGATTGCTTCACTTAAAAAGCATAGCAACTATTTCCGGTGACCTCCGAGTTGTTTAAGTCGCTCAATAGGTGCGCCCAGTACGGCGGCTGAATAGCTGCTAAAAAAAGTACTTGCCAAAAAA
>CALBEY010000068.1 GCA_937888805.1 uncultured Burkholderiaceae bacterium | reverse complement strand
CACCGTTTCTGTTTTGACTGAATCCAACATGGCTTATTCCTTGGTAGAAAGTTATAGGTCAAGCGATAGCGATGCGCCCTTGGCTCGGGATACGCAAGCGGTTAGACAAATTTGTTTTTCGTCGTCACTCAGAATGTAATCGCGGTGATCGACATCGCCCGCGACATAAGTCACTTTACAAGTACCACACAAACCCGACATGCAAGACGTGGGCACCCGACCACCGCTGAGTTCAATGGCACGAACAATCGTTTGATCTGGTTCGACTGTGATGGTCTGGCCGCTACGCACCAAGTGCAAAGTGAAGGCGCCATCACCAGTCAAGGCCTCGGGTTCTTGTGCTGGCGCTTTGAAGTACTCACGGTGGACAGCGTCACGGGGCCAGTGGGCACTGGCCGCTTCGCAGGCGCCCATGAAGCCGCTCGGCCCGCAAAAATAAACGTGTGTGCCCGACTCGGGATTGGATAACAATGCAGAAATATCAAGCCCCTTGGTTGGATCGCCTTGATCAAAATGCCAGTGCAATTGACCCTCGGGCACGATTGCCTGCAACTCATCACCAAAGGCCAGGTTGGCTGGAGTGCGTGCACAATAATGCACCTCAAAACTCGCCCCCGCTTCACACAAGACATGAGCCATGGCCTTGATTGGCGTCACGCCAATACCGCCCGCCAACAAAATCGAGTGCTTAGCCTCAGGTGCCAATGGGAAGGCATTGCGCGGCGCGTTAACACGCAAGCTACCCCCCACCCGCACGCGCTCATGCATGGTGCGTGAACCACCACTGCCGTTGGCTTCACGCAGCACACCCAACAACCAGCGACTGCGATCGTGTGGATTACCCGCCAATGAATAGGAACGCACCAAGCCACCTGGCAAGTGAACATCCACGTGCGCACCGGCCGCTACTGTAGGCAAGGCTTCGCTCTTGGGATGCACCAACTCGAAGGACAAAATGTTTGTGGCCTCGAGTCGTATGGTTCGTACCAACAGGTCGATTGGATTTTTTACAAGTATGTCCATACCGATTTACGAATGACGCTTTTGCAGCACATCTTGCTGCAAGGCTTCCATCTGTTCTTTAACAAACACCTCTCGAGCCTGTCCTTTCATACCCTCGGCTTGCGTCAAAATCTTGACCACTTCTCGTGCTAGGTGTCGGCGCAGAGTCACCTCTTCTTCGGTGGTGCGACCCACCGGCAAGTCAAACACGTTGCCAGAGCAGTAACTGTTGGGTTGACCCGCGTTGTCACGCAACCACTGGGCAAATTGCTCTGGGCCAGATTGCGGGTTCTTACCACGCACGGCGTCGCGTAATAGTTTTCTGAACATAAAGACCCCTGCATCAAATTTGGTGGGGTTCTCTAGCGCATGGATAGCAATGGGTCGTTGACTGATAATGGCTTCGTAGTCTCCGGGCGCGTACTGACAGTCTTTGTAGTTTGCTCGCGCACGGTGGTCAGTGACCAGTGGCGGTGTGTCCTCAAGTTTGTACTTGCCAAAGCGCTCAGGGCGACGCATGGAGACTTGCCCTTCGAGAAAGTCGATGGTCTCATAACCAACCAAACTTTTGTCGCCCACGCCACGCGTGTCAATGCCAGGGCCCATCACCCGCCACCCAATCATCTTGGCGTTTTGATCATCAACCGGTACCGTCCATCTAATCATGTGAAAACGACTAAAGAGCTTTTTTTTCTTACCGTCCTCTGACGTATAAGCATGCAAACTTAAATTAGGCAGCACTTGATGCTGGACCCGAATGAACATGTGGCCGTCATCGGCCCGACGTGCCCCAGCGCAAGCCAAACTGCGCCCGCCTTGCACGGGTAAAAAGTGCATGTCCGGGGCGACTTCCATTGAGGCAGCACCGACCTCATCAAATGTGGTGCCTTGGTAGTGCTCACCCGTGACTTGGCGCTTGGCGTGCAATGCCATGGTGTGATAGTTATCAGCCGAGTTATCTTGCACTTGTAGCCAGTTGCAATGTTGGAAGTTGCTGTAAGGCACCAGTTCGTCGCCTTCAGCCACCGTAAAGTCGCCCTCCCATTCGGGAAATGGTGGCTCTTGCTCAGGCGGGCCCATGTAGGCAAAAACCAAACCATTGCGCTCAAACGCTTTATAAGCACCTTGCTGAATCGAGCAGCGATAGCGCTCGCCCTCTTCTTCTTCGCCCTGCGGGAAAGGCACCCGCAAACAAGTCCCGTCCACATCAAACACCATGCCGTGATAGCAACACGAGATGCCGCGTTCTTCGATCTTGCCGTATTCAAGCGAGGCGCCGCGATGCACGCAATGCGCATGCAACAAACCAATGCGATTGGATCCATCACGAAACGCCACCAACTCTTCACCCAGAATCATCAAGTATCGCGGCGTATCGGTCAGTTCCATCGACATGCAAACGGGGTGCCAAAACCGTCGCATGTACTCTCCAAGCGGCGTGCCAGGACCACACTCGGTGAGTTCAGGGTCGTGCCCCGGTACCCGGTTGACGTAGTAACCACCAAAAGGCACCAACTTTTTTTCGTCGGTGTTGTTGTCAGTAAAAGATGGATCACGGGTATTCATGGTGTGGGGCCTCGATTGAAATGGATGCTCGCAGACTTTTCTGTACTCTGTATACAGACTTTAATGTCAATTGAGGGCATGCTGACACCCCGTGTTTACCCTTAATCACGGCTCCAGCTTGCATCGCCCTCATGCCCAAAACCCAAACGCGTTACTCGAGAACCTTCTCTATTTTTCACTTTCAATATTCCAGGCTACCATCTGCATCTCTTAAGCGCAGACCGCCAACATGGTGGTCACGTGCTGGGTATCGAAACACACAACTTAACGGTTCAAGCCATGTCTGTGCAAAACGTGGCGATGGCTTTGCCCGAATCGCCTGCTTTTCTTGCGGCTGACCTATCGGGCGATCCAAGCGCCGCCTTGAGTAAGGCAGAAGGCGCTCAGTAGCAGTTTGAAAAGCAGCGAGTGGTACCACTAGTGTTGCGTGACAGTCACAGTTATATGACATGTGATAGAAGTGTTTGTTTGTGACATGTTTCAATTTTGTCATATTCACTCGCTAACCGAAGGTTCTATCCATGAAAGTGATTGCCTGCTATTCGAACAAGGGCGGGGTTGGTAAAACGGCAACAGCCGTGAATTTGGCCTACGCTTGCGCCGCCGACGGCAAACAAACATTGCTGTGCGATCTTGACCCGCAGGGTGCCTCGAGCTTTTATTTCAAAATCAAACCCTCAAAGAAACTCGCTGTCGGTCAATTCTTTGGCGACCAAGCCCGTTTTGTGAAAGCCATTCGCGAAAGCGAGTTCGTCAATCTCGATGTTTTGCCAGCCAACATGACGTTTCGAGACTTTGATGTGTTTCTATCCCAACTTAAAAACAGCGAATCGCGCCTGAAAAAAACCCTTAAATCCGTCAAGGGTGACTACGATGTTGTGGTTTTGGACTGCCCACCAAACCTCTCAGTGCTTTCTGAAAGCATTTTTAAAGCGTCCGATGCCATTCTTGTGCCGGTTGTGCCATCACCACTATCGGCTCGCACCTTTGCACAGCTCGTGGACTTTTTCAAGCAACAAGAACTCGATGCCAGCAAGCTGTTGCCCTTTTTCTCGATGGTGCAAAACATCAAAGGCTTGCACACCGTCACCATGACGCGATTGCTAACAGACTATCCCCAGCAATTTTTTAAAAGCAAGATCCCGTTTAACGCCGATATTGAAAAAATGGGTCTTTACCTTGAGCCTGTCATTCACCGTTCTGCAACCGGTTCGGCCGCCCTTTCCTACCAGGCGCTTTACGACGAACTCAAAGCGCATTTGAACGCTTAATGGCTACGGCAGCAGCGGGCGCGCTAAAGTAATGGGTATTGAACCGGAGAATCCATGGCGCGCCCACAAAAGAAACAGTCTTTACATCCCGCAGAGCTCGAATTTTTCGATGCTTTTTTAGAAAGACTGAAAGGCCCCATACGTAGTTTTGAGGCGCTCGATGGTCTTTTTTGTGCCCTGATTTGTGCCCCGCGCGCCGTTCTACCCGCTCAGTACATTGACCTTATCATGGGCTCAGGTGGCGCCTTTGAAAACGAAGCGCAGGCCCATAAAGTCACGGATTTGATGATCCGTCATTTCAATTCAATCGTGGATCAGCTGCAAAGCACTTATCGCACTGACGACATTTATGTGCCTGCGTTAATCATTGACGAGAACGGCACACCTGACGGTCGTGAATGGGCCTCTGGCTTCATGGTCGGGATGAATTTAAGCGCTGAGGGTTGGCCTGCGCTAATGGCTGACACAACGCTCAACCAAATGATTGCCCCGATGGTCAAGCTCACCGCAGAACAAGATCCTGATCCAGCACAACGCTCGCCGGACTTGGCACCTGAAAACCGAGAAGATTTGCTTGAAGATATGTTTGTGGGCTTATCCGACATCTACGCCCACTTTGCTGCCGAACGCCGCGCCAACTAAGCAACCACTGCGCCCCAAACCATCAAACGAAAAAGCGCCAAGATAAGGCGCAACGACCCTTGCGCCTGTGACAGTGGCAAAAAATTCAAGCAATGCTGCGGTTCCGTTTGAAAAGCATGTTACATCAGCTGATTCGATAGAAAAATATGCTGTTTTTTCGAAATAAATTGGCAGTAATATGCTCAGAGTTTAAGCAATTTTGTGGGTCGTTGTATTGGCACTCTATCTTCAATTAATCCCCGACAGGGCGCAGTGGGTGTTAAGTGTGACAATGTCAGCTATCGCCACAACGAGGAACTGTGATGTCAATTAAATCATTGGTCAGAACCATCGAGCACTACCCAAAGCCTGGCATCATGTTTCGCGACATCACCACCCTGCTCAAAGACCCCATCGGGTTTCGCATCACGGTCGAGGCATTGGCGCGGCGCTATGCCAGTCAAAACATTCAGAAAGTCGTGGGCATTGAGTCGCGCGGTTTCATTCTCGGCGCCCCGCTGGCATTTGCCATTGGGGCTGGGTTTGTGCCGATCCGAAAAAAAGGCAAACTACCCGCCGAAACCATCGGGCACGACTATGAGTTGGAATACGGTACCGACCGAGTTGAGATCCACGTTGACGCCATTGAGCGCGGTGAACGGGTTTTGCTGATTGATGACTTGATCGCCACGGGCGGTACAGCATTGGCTGCTGTCGAATTGATTGCGCAGCTTCACGGACACTTGGTAGAAGCGGCTTTCGTGATTGACTTGCCTGACATTGGTGGCATGGCACGCTTAAAAGCAAACGGCGTGCCTTGCCATGCCTTGGTTGCGTTTGAAGGTGACTGAAAGGTCAGCCATCGATCGAGACAGAAGTGCCATTGACGACCAAAACTCTCGACTTACTTGTCAATTTTTGTGATTTTGTTGCCCTGAATACCCAATCCTGCCATTAGTCCACGCTGATCAAAAATGAATGCATAGATGTCGTCTTGCATGGTCGTGGTGGTCCTCGACACGGCCATGCCCTTATCCATCACCACAATACTTGGTCCCACACCCACTTCGAAACCTTGTGCGGTATCGAGCGCTTTCAAAGCGCTATCTTTCATGAAGAAAAGGGCGTAGCCAAATTCTTGGGCACCGGCTTGAAAACCAACCGAAGCACCCGCTGTGCTGTAAAAACTAACAGCCTTACCATCACGCCACAAGACGCCTTCACCGTATTGACCACCAACGATTAATCCCGCTTTGGTCACTTTTGGAAAAACCAATACTGCGATAGCCTTGTCATTGAGCGCATCAGCTGATGAATTTTCTTTGATGAGCGCTGATAAAGCTTCTCGGGAAGACTGCTCTAGAGCCGCTTTGGACTCGGCCTGAACAGCTGCGCCAAAGGTGGTCAATGAAGCCAAAAGTAACACGGCACAAAAATGACGACTGATAAAACTCAACATGGTTTGTTCTCAAAGTTGCAAGGTTTGGCACGCCTGCCAAATAACTGTCGCGCGCCCTTATCTTACTGCCGAAAAACGGACAATCAAGCGTTTATTGCCAGCCATTGCCAACGCCCTTCAAAGGGATGCTCTGGCCTTCACATACTCGGCAATTTCCGCCGTGGCTGCTGCAAGATGGGCTTGAAGCACCTTAAAGTTTTCCGAGCGTTCTCGGGTTTCTTCATTCATATAAAGCGGGCGTCTGACCTCAATCTGTAAGCTGTGCTGGTTTAAGTCCGGCCGCCCCAAGTCAGCCAAGACTGCCACGCCTTTGTAGGGATCGTTGCGCGCAACCGTGTAGCCACGTTTCAGTAGGCTCTGCTCAACCACTGCAATAAAGCCAGGTTCACAAGTTGTGCCGTCGCGATCACCGAGCACAAAGTCTGCCAAAACCCGATTCTTACCAAAACCCAAACGCTCGAAAGCGTTGTTTGGCATGGAGTGCAGATTCAAATGCCAGACCCCGCCAAATTGCTCACGCGACTGCTTGAATACCTGATCAAGGGCATCCCGATAGGGACGCCAGTAGTTTTGAATACGATGCAGCACGTGGCTAACCGCCAACTTCTTGGAATAGATCAGATTGTCAGCGTCCATCTTTTGCCAAATTAAGCCGTAGCCTAAGCGCGACTTTTCTGATGGCGTCAATGGCCCTGCCCACTGCCCGTCAAGCAAGGCCGGGTCAATATCATCAACCGCGCGATTGGGATCAATATAGGTTCTGGGAAAATTGGCACTGATTAACGTACCACCAACAGCCGGTACTTGTGCCCAGAGCGCATCCACATCGGTGTCTTCGCCACGACGCAATAATTCAAACGGCACTTCGTAGCCAAAGTCATCCGGATAGGTCGTGCCGCTGTGCGGTGAATCACACACCAATGGCAGGACTGGACTTTGGGTCGGGTGCGTTACAGTGATCGGTTCAAATTTCAACACTTGTCTCCTGAACTGGCCGAGTTTATACATTTGGTTCTAAAACTGGCAAAGCAAATCTTACGTCACGGCAGCACTGGTTGGAGCCTTACTGACCACCAGCACCCGTTTTAAATCCACCAACAATAGCCATTGTCGACTGTAACCTGCGCTACATTATTAAAAATTCATACGTGGAGTAAACCCATGAACGAAGACCTCAACACCCCATTGAGTGAAGACGACATGCAAACGCTGGATATGTTTCTCGCCAATCTTGACGGCGAGGTTCCAAGCTTTGAGGCCTTGGATGGTTTATTTTGTGCGCTTAGGTGCGCGCCCTCGCTGGTGCCGCCGAGTGGGTATTTGCCGGTCCTACTCGGTGAAGACGACGGCTTTGAAGATGAGGATCAAGCCCGGACCATGCTGACGTTGATCACCCGCCATTGGAATACCGTTTCAGCTGGCTTGCGTGAAGCCATGGAAACGCAAACGCTTTACCTACCTGCGTTACTGGTCGACGATAAAGACCAAGCGACTGGCAACGACTGGGCAGAAGGTTTTTTGTTGGGCGTCTCGATGACAGAAGACGACTGGGACGACTTTATTGATGACGAGGACCTGGGTGAATTGCTGGTGCCCATGATGGTGCTCGCCCATGAAGATGACCCCGATCCAGAATTTAAATCGCCTGAGATCACAGATGAGAACCGCGAAAGCTTGCTGAACATGATGTTCAACAGCTTGATGCTGATTTTTGCGCACTTTGAAAAGCAACGTCATCGGTAAGCATCTGGAATAACAACATATTCAATGTCAAAATTTTTGCCATTCACAAGAACGATTGTTTCACTCCTAGGAAAGCACCATGACGGTCTCAGCCCAACGCGCCGGACGAATCTCGTCGGTTTTTTTGTTTGCCCTTGGGCTCATGGACTTGGTGCGAGGTGCCGCGCATACATTTTTTATCCACTGGGCTAACGACACCTTTGCGCATTTGGATCTTTCAGCCAACGGACCAGATCAATTAATGCTTCTGGGTGCTTTTGGCATCTCCAACTGGCTCACCGGTATGGTCTACATCCTGATAGCACTTCGTGCACGCGCGCTATCTGACGCCGTATTGCTGATTATTTTGTTGGCCTACGCCTTGGGATGGCTGGGCCTGAAGTATGCGGGAATCTCCCCAGACGCAGATTTCAACGGACGCTACATCATGTTTGTCTACTTTGGAGTGTGCGCCGTGGGTTTGGTCTGGTCGTACCTTGACGGCAAGCGGGGCAACAAAACATAATCTGGTGCCTGTCATCCCACGTAAGTTAAGGTCGACGGCCTGCGCGATGGGGTTTCACGAACAATATTGCCGCAGCAATCTTCATGGATAAGGGATGACCCAGATTAGGTCAGCACGACCAATCCGTTGTCGGTTAAGTCGATACGGAAATACGCGTTGGTTGATCTAGCGTCACAAGCACACCAAACCGTTCAGTTCAGATCCAGTTCCTTAACCGCCAAGCTTTCGGGGTCGTACTTGAGGAAGTTTTCACGATGGCGACGGTAGAACAACAAACCTTCTTTGATGCTAGCCACAGAGGCGCCTTGTTCCATCATCTTGTCCCAAAGGTTCCAGTCCTCTTGAGGGTGGGCGTTTACAAATCGATTTTGATAACCAATTTCTTTACCCAAAGCGGTGCGATACAACATGGACCCATGATGCTGCGCTTCGCGATCCCAATAAAAATCACCTAGATATGGTTGGGTTTGACCAGGAACACGAGTGAGTATTTCGTCCTTTAACTCACCAGTGACCACAATGTCGTAAGTAACAATATCAGTCGTGGCGCCTGAAAGGAGTTCTATCGAATCAGAACGCAACCAATTGTCGGCGCCAATAAAGAGCACATACTCGGTTTCAACACGCGACAACATGTCCTGAAAATTATCAACAACGCCCAAGTTCTCGGGCCTGAGGACATATTCAACTGTGGGGTAGAGACCGGGCAAATGCTCGCAATCCCCCACACCGTCATCGACAAACAAAACCCTCGATGGCGACACGGTCTGGGAGAGCAAGGACTCGATGCAATGTGCAGCAAGATGCCCGTATCTGTAAGAAGCAATAACGACTGTAATCATATCGATTGGGATTAAACCATGAAATATGCTCTTTTTTGTTAAAACTTAACACCTAAAGGGCTTTGGCGACCGCGCGCGCTGTGGCTCTTCAAAAAGAGAGGCGTCTGCTGAACAAAACTTGCTTTTTCCTGTCACACATGTGTCCTTAGATTCATGGTTGCTCTTCTTGGTGTCCGTTGCGTGGGTCTACTGTTGTTGTGATGTCTTTGCCATCGTCTAGGTCAAGCCTGAGTAACCGAAATGCTTAAAACACCTTCAAAAAAATAACAACTATGTCATCTGGGAGACTGCTGACTGTCAGGGATCTATATTTACAATCAAAAAACATGTTTAAACCAATTCGCAAGGTATCCCCATGAAAGTTTCACGATCAACGCCCGCTCTTACCCGTCGTTCTTTTTTGCTCGGTCTGTTATTCACCGGTTTAACTCCTTTAACAACCATGGCGGCTAACAAGCCGATACCCATGACCGTCTGGAAAGATCCCAACTGCGGTTGTTGCGCCGATTGGGTACGAATCCTTGAATCAAATGGCTTCGCAGTCACGGTGGTTGACTCGGGTAACCAGGCCATGCGAGCGCAACTGGGCGTACCTGCCCAGTTCGGTTCGTGCCACACCGCCTTGGTTGCGGGCTACGTGGTGGAGGGGCATGTGCCCGCCGCTGATATCCAACGCTTGATAAAAGACAAACCAGAGGCGTTGGGCTTAACCGTGCCTGGCATGCCGATTGGATCACCTGGCATGGATGGACCAGGATATGGCGGCCGAAAAGACGCCTACAACGTGTTACTCATGCAACGCGACGGGCAAGCACAGGTTTTTGCTTCCTATGGATCCAGGAGAACATGATTGCCCTGATACCACTGCCACTCGTACCACTTGTACCATTCTCGCGACGCTTGCCAGTCATAGATAACTCAGGTGTCTTGTACGCCATAGCAATCTTGGCTTAAGTTTTATGACGCTCGCTAACTCGCACGCGCTGATTTTTAACTTGGCCACAACGCCATCAACGTGCGCCAAAAATCAACACAAACAATCACGTTGCACCCCCATTCGTCACATGGCTTATTGATGCTGGTTCTGTATTTGCCACTGGTTCTTATGATCGCCATCGGTCCGATGATCGCAAACACTGATCACTTTCACCAGACCATTTCTCACGGGCCCGTTGCCCAAGCACATCACCACCTTGATGCCATAGCGCAGGCTGATGCGGGTGAATTGGGCTTGCACCATGTGCATCTTTCTGAGTCATTGCAGCTCCATGCACTCTTGGCAACAGATAGCCCTGCGCATCACCACAGCAACCCTAATCTTGAACACGCCAATCAAGTTATTAGTTACGCCGATGTCTTCCCAGACGGGTTGCTGCGCCCGCCTCGTGTTTAAAACAAACTCAACTCACAACACGTGCACGCGCTGAACTGGCTCAGCGCTTAGCGCAGTAGTTTCATTTACCGTAAGGGAAAATCATGAAGGCTTCTTTAGCAGCCCGTCTGGGATTGGTCCTGCTTTGCGTGCTGCCACTGGTCGCGCTGGCTCATGGCATCAGCGACGAAGACAAGCAACGCATGCTTGATGGCGGGTACCTGCAATACGTTTGGCTTGGTGCGACGCACATGCTGACGGGCTACGACCATTTGCTCTTTCTACTGGGCGTGGTCTTTTTTCTGACGACGTTTAAAGACGTGGTTCGATTTGTGACCGTCTTTACCATCGGTCATTGCATCACCTTGATTTTTGCGACTTATTTCAAAATCACTTGGAACTACTGGCTTATTGATGCCATCATTGCTGTCAGCGTGGTTTACAAGGGCTTTGACAACAACGGCGGCTTTCAGCGTCACTTCAACATGGCCTCACCAAACCTGGTCAAGATGGTGTTTGTGTTTGGTTTGCTGCACGGCTTTGGTCTGTCCACTCGCTTGCAACAGCTACCGTTAGGCGACGATGCAGGACAAATGATTGGACGCATTCTGAGTTTCAACTTGGGTGTTGAACTTGGGCAAATCGCTGCCCTTACTGTCATGTTGGCTGTGTTAGCCATCTGGCGTCAAACAGCCTCCTTCACGCGATTGAGTTACGCCACCAATCTGGCGATCATGGCAGCCGGTATTTATCTTCTGTTTGCGCAGTTGCATGGTTACCAGCACGACGTCAACAGCGAGAGCTTGCGCTTTCCCGTTCAAGAGCATCAACATGCCCACGAAGACTTAGACATAGAAAACACCACTGACAAATCTCGAAACACACTTTGATAAAAGGAACCGATATGAAACGATTGATTCTGGCTACTCTTTTGGCTTTTCCCATGATTGCACCGACCATCGCCATGGCAGATCCAGGCAGCCGTTGCCACTTTCATGGTAAAAAATTGGCTGCTGAAAGCACTGTGCTGCAATGCGCCTCACAACGAAAAGCCTCACTGATTGAGGCGGGCAAGCTCGAAAAAATCTGGGCCAGCGTTCAACAGGCGTCCATTGACTTGGTCGATGGTAAAAAGGCCAAGGAATGGCGGGTTATCTATCAAAACCCCGCGGCCTCAGACAACGCCAAGTCCTCTCCGTACCTGTTCTTTACCCCGCCTGGCAATTTCATTGCTGCTAACCACACGGGCAATTAAAGAAAAGGCTACTCCCAAAAGAGTAGCCTTTTCTGTCAAGAAACCATCGCTTGAGTCGGCGCAAAGATGATTTAGAAAGTCATCGTATCCTTTCAATCGCCTTGTATGTCCTTAATGAATCGTGCAGCGAGCAAGCCATCAGGCGCTTCCATATCCTGCAGTATGGAATAGTGATTTCTTCCCGGCAATATCGTCAGGTTCGATTGGGCGCCCTGTTCAGACAGGTTAGAAGCAAAATCAACCGACTGAGCGACCCATCCCGGCGGCTCAGCTGCGCCAACGATGATCTCGTAGGGTGTGTTTTTTGATGGTGGAAAATGAATCGGGCTTAAGGCGTGAATATCCTCTGGCCCGAGCCGTATCTCTTGATTGACGGAAATATTAAGCACGGGGCTAAGCTCGTAAATGCCACTCATGAGATAGGCTCTTCGGATCATGCCGTCCGGAAGACTGAATACCGACGGCGCTTGAGCCAGCACCATGGCAATGAGATGCGCACCCGCCGAGTGGCCAGCGACGTCAATACGTTTGTCATCAAAACCCAAATCGGCGGCATTTGAATGTAACCAGAGCAGGGCTTGCTGAATCTGGCTACTGATTTCATGAACGGTAACCTTAGGGCATAGGTCGTAGTTCAAGACAACAACATTCGCGTCGCACGGTTCAAGCGCATTAAACACATACCCAAAATCGTTCTTATCGCGCGCACGCCAAAAGCCGCCATGGATAAAGACAAAAAGCGGCTGATTGGCTCGACTTGATCGGCGTAGATTGAAATTGGCCAAGGGTCCTTCCCCGTAGCGCAGTTCTTCAATGTCGGTGAATTTTTGATGCGCTTGATCGCTCTTTAATTTACTCTTGGCGGAATATTCGTCGGCCTCTGGCACGGCGCAACGCGGATTGAATTCAGCTTCCCAGTCAATAGTCATTTGGCGTTAACCTCCGCAACGATTTGCACTTCAACCTGAAACCCGTAATGCAAAGCAGCAACAGGAACCACGGCTCTGGCCGGTTTGTGTGCGCCAAAAATGGACGCGTAAATCTCATTGAACTGCGGCCACAAAGCCACATCTGAAATGTAGGCCGTGCATTGAACCACTTGGTCCATTGAACTGTTCCCAGCCTCTAGGATCTGTTGGGCACGTTCAAACACGGACCGCACTTGCCGCTCGAACGAGTCTTGAACACCAGAGGCCGCTACATCGGGCAACAAGCCAGACACAAAGATCAAACCGTTAGAAACAATGGCCTGACTGTAGTGGCCTTTGGGGTTTGGCACAAGATCGGATTGAATCATTTCCATCGGCTTGCTGACTCCCGTCAAAACTTCAGTGTATTTAATCGGCTCACGGTGTCACAACTGCTCGCAAAGCGGACGTTTAGGCTGACCATCACGACATGAGTCTAGATCACGGAACAACGGCATGCAACGGATAAAAAGTAG
>CALBEY010000067.1 GCA_937888805.1 uncultured Burkholderiaceae bacterium | reverse complement strand
GCGAAAAAGATGGGAACAATGGCCACCGCCAAAGTGGTTGAGGCGATCATGCCACTGAAAACTGTTAACCCGATCGAAAAACGAGAAGCAGCACCAGCACCCGTTGCCAAGAGCAGTGGTAAGACACCCAAGATGAAGGATATTGAAGTCATCATGATGGGCCGGAAACGCTCTTTGGAAGCGTGTAAAGCGGCCTCTTCGGCAGACATACCCGCACGCATGTTTTCAAGCGCAACCTCGACAATCAAAATAGCATTCTTGGCTGACAGCGCGATCATCAGCACCAAACCAATTTGAACGTAGATGTTGTTTGACAGCCCCGTCAGCATCAAGGCAATCACAATGCCAGATAGAGACAGTGGAACCGCGCTTAACACCGCCATTGGCGCTATCCATGACTCATACTGCGCCGCCAACACGAGGTAAACCAATAAAATCGATAACGCAAATACCAACACTTGGGTGTTCCCCACCAGCTGTTCTTGGTAGGACATCGCCGTCCAAGTAAATCCCATGCCCTCTGGCAAAGAGGATTCCGCCAGGGTCGTCAGCGCACTCAAGACCTGTCCTGAACTGACACCTGGTGCAGCTGCGCCGTTAACGCTGGCTGTTGGAAACAAGTTGTACTGCGAGGCAATCGAGGGGCCAAACGACTGCTTAATCGCCACAAATGAACCCATTGGCACCATATCACCACTGCTACTTTTGACGTAGAGGTTTTCGAGTTGTCGAATGTCGGTACGGAATGGGCCATCGGCTTGAACATAAACCTGATAGGTCTGCCCAAACCTAAAGAATTGATTCACGTACGACGAACCCAAGTAGGATTGCAACACGTTGTAGGCCTCGCCGATATCAACCCCGAGCGTTTCAGCACGCGCTGGATTAAATGTCAGCTCGTACTGCGGCACATTGTTATTAAAGGTGCTGAAAGCCATCGCCACTTCAGGCAATTGATTGGCTTGCTCAATGAATTTATTGGTGGCCAGTTGTATCTTCTCAAAACTATTACTGCCATCGGTCAGAAGCAACTGCATATTGAAACCACCCGACATGCCTAGGCCTGGAATCGCCGGTGGCAATATCGCCCGCGCGCTTGCGGTCTGGATCTCACGGAATCCTTCACTCAACCCAAAAAATATACTGCGCAAGTCTTGGCCCTTAACCTTGCCACGCTCGCCCCAAGGCTTTAGGATCACATACATCGCACCTGCACTAGAGTTGGTTGAGTTATTGTCAAGCAAACTGATACCACCGATGGTCACAACCTGTTGCACGCCTGGTACCGACATGACGGCACGCCTAACCTCTTGCATGCCTTGCTGGGTGCGCTCCAAAGAGGAAGCTGTTGGCAACTGCACCGATACAATCAGGTAGCCTTGATCTTCGTTAGGAATAAACCCAGTGGGCACTCGGGTTAAGCCATAGAGAGACGCACCAATAATTATCAAGCCAACAATAGCTGTCGCCGTGCTGGTTTTCATGAGATGCGTCATCAACGCGCCATAGCGCCTTGCAATGGCATCAAAGCCACGGTCAAAACCGCGGTAAAACCAATTTTTGGGTTTTGGATTGGCGCTTTTCTTGGGTACTTTTATAAACTCACCCGCCTGAGCTGGGCTCATGGTGATGGCGGCAATACCGCTTAAAAGTGCTGTGATCGCAATCACCAACGCAAATTGCCGATACATTTGCCCTGTGATGCCAGAGATAAAGGCCGCGGGTAAAAAAACAGCCATCAACACCAGCGTGATGCCGATGATGGGGGCCATCAGCTCGCCCATGGCAGCAATCGCCGCCTCTTTGGGCTTCATGCCCGCTTCCACTTTCTTGGCCACACCTTCAACCACCACGATCGAATCATCAACCACAATACCGATCACCACCACGATGGCAAAGAGTGTCAACAAGTTGATCGAAAAACCCAGAGCGGCCATGCCGGCGAAAGCACCGATGATGGTCACAGGGATTGTGATCGCCGGTACCAACGTGATTCGCCAGTTTTGCAAAAATATCATGATCACCAACAACACCAACACACCGGCTTCATACAAAGTGGTGTAAACCTCATCGATCGATGCCGTCACAAAGGTGGTGGTATCAAAAGGAACGTGCCACTCAATGTCAGGTGGAAAGTTCTTCGAAATATCTTTCATCTCGGCGCGCACGGCATTAGCCACATCTAATGCATTGGCATCAGGCGACTGAAATATGGCGATACCGCCAGCTGGCTTGTCATCGAGCTGGAAGAACTGGTTATAGTTCTGGCTACCCATTTCGATGCGTGCGACATCTTTTAGTCGCAAGATCGGGCCATTAGATTCCGCCCTTAGGACAATCTCACCGAAATCTTCTGGGGTATCCATGGCACTGGCCACGTTAACCGTGAACTGATAAGCCTGGCCTTGCGGCACGGGTGGCGCGCCAATTTGACCGGCTGAGAGCAACACGTTTTGTTTGTTTATCGCATTCATGACCTCACTGGGTGTAAGCGATCGCTCGTGCATGAGCGCTGGATCGAGCCAAACCCGCATGCTGTAGTTACCCACACCAAACACGTTGGCCGCCGCCACACCGGGAATGCGCGCCAAGCGATTTTGCATTTGCAAATTGGCGAAATTACTCAAAAACAGCGCATCGCGACTGTTGTCTTTAGAGGTCACGGTCACAAACTGCAAAATCGCCGTTGATTGCGTCTTGGTTGTCACCCCTTGGCTTTGAACCGCAGCCGGCAACACGGGTAAGGCAATCGCCACCCTATTCTGCACGTTAACTTGGGCAAGATCAGGGTCAGTGCCCACAGCAAATGTGACTGTCAGGTTATAGGTACCCGCGTCCGTCGAATAAGACTGCATGTAAAGCATGTCTTGCACGCCGTTGACCTGCGCCTCAATGTTGCTGCCGACCAGCTGCTGTATCAGCTTGGCATTGGCACCCGGCCAGTTGGTGGTGACCTGAATGGTGGGGGGGGTCATGGCCGGGTACTGGGCGATCGGTAACCCAAAGATCGACACCACGCCAAGCAGCACAATGATGATCCCGATCACATTACTCAGTATCGGACGTTCAATAAAAGTTTTTGAGAGCATGTCGCAGTTCCGTGCAAGAGCCTATCTGATGGTAGGCCTTGCTTGGGTTAATGGGCTAGGACGCCGATTTATTTTGCCGCCGTACCCGCGCCTGGCGCACCAGGCAACACAGCGGGCTCGATTTTTCCTGTTTCTGGCACCACGGTTTGTCCCACATTCAAGGTCACAAAACCATTGATAACAACCTGGTCATCAGCCTTAAGGCCCTTCATCACTTCAACTAAATGGCTGTAGCTTTGCCCGATTGTGATGTTTTGCCGCTGAACTTTGTTCTCAGGGCCAAGAACATACAAATAGTCACCTTGCTGATCTCGCAACACCACCGCTGAAGGCACCATCGCACTGTCTCGCTTATTACCAAAATAAACCAATACTTTGGCGTAGACACCAGGCACGATACGTTTGTCAGCGTTCGGAAACAGCCCGCGCAATTGCAGTGTGCCTGTGCTGACATCCAGATCACTGGCCGCGAAATCCAGCACGCCCTCAAGCGGATAACCCGTATCGCCTTGCAAGGCCGCATACACATTAAGGTTGCCCACTGCTTGCCCCTGCACCTGTTGGCCCGTGGAGCGCATCATGCGCATGTAGGTGAGCAATTCCACCTCATTCATGGAAAAGTAAATATAGGCAGGATCGATTTGACGAATTTCCGCCAGCTTGATGCCATTGGGACTTGACCCCAAATAATTGCCCACATCAATCAAATGACGACCCATAACCCCATCAAAAGGGGCTTTGATTTCGGTATAACTCAAGTTCAGGTTGGCCAACGACAAGCTCGCTTGCGCCTGCTGCAGTTGAGAGCGTGCGTTGTCGACCGCGGCCTGCGAAGTCGCCCTTTGCTGCAACAATGTTGACTGGCGATCAAATTCGATCTTGGCTTGATCGTAAACGGCTTGCTGCAAAGCCACTTGATCCTTGTACTGCGCTTGTTCAATCACAAACAGCAAGTCATCTTTTTTGACGGTCGCACCGTCTTTAAAGTTGATCTTGGTCAAGTATCCCGGCACGCGTGCGTCGAGATTAACGAGCAAAAGCGGAGCCGCTGTGCCATCAAAGGTCTGATAACTTTGAACCATCTGTTGCACGGGCTTGGCCACCGTCACTTTGGCCGGTGGCAATTCGGGTGGTTTTGGCTTGTCACAAGCACTCAGTAAAACACTGACCCCAACCAACAGCCCTGCTGTCAGGGCACGCATACGAAAAATGATCGCCATTATTGAGTCAATCCTAGAGTCTGTACCAAACGAGGGCTATTGGCCTCGGGACTTTGCGCATCCAAGGCATTACCCCAATTGGAGCGTTCCTTCATTTGTACAATCAATTCATTGGGTAACGCCGGCACCTTCAGGTCACCCGTCCAGCCGCCCCCCAATGCTTTAAAGGCTTCGACATAGCCCATCAGGGTATCGCTTCTCGAACGAACGAAGTCGCTTTGAACCTGCAGCAAAATTTGTTGCGCAACAATGACTGTGTTGTAGTCACTTTGACCTGCTTCATAAAGGTCTAGTGCCAATTTCGCCGATTGTCTGGCCGACCTCAACGCCAGTCCAAAATCCTTGGTTGCGCTGCTTGCCGTTGCAATGCGCATCAACGCATCCTCTACTTCGGCCTGCGCCGCTAGCACTGTATTTTGATAGTTCAAAACCGCTTGCTGAAACACCGCATCTTGCACCCGAATCTGGTCAACAATGGCCCCGCGATAGAAAATCGGTAAATTAAACGAAGCGCCAGCGCTTGAAGAGCTACCCTCGAACGAAAAGGTTTGCCCGTTTTGGTAAGTCACGCTGGTGCTTAAATAACCAAAAAAACCTGACAACGAAAAACTCGGATAAAGGTCGGCCTCGCGCATCCCTATCAAAGCAGACTGTGACGCGGCCTGATGTTCAGCTGCCGCCACATCAGGACGGCGGCGCAACAAGTCCATCGGGATACCCACCTTAATCGCCTCAGGGGCTTTGAGCATATTCTTGGCTTGACCAAATTGACTCTCATAGAAGCCTGGTGGCTGACCCAGCAAAACACTTATGGCGTTGCGTTGGCGATTTAATTGTTCCATCAAACCTGGAATTTCCGCCTTGGTTTGTTGGTAGCGTGTTTGCGCTTGGCTTAGTGCCAATAAAGAGGTCGAACCGGCTTTGTATCGCGCATCAGCAATGCGCAAGCTCTCGCCTTGCAGTGACAGGTTCACTTGCGCGACACGAATCAACTCTTCGATGTTACGAATATTGATATAGGCGCTCGCGACGGTGGCTGCTAGCGAAACATCGGCGGTGTAGTAGGACGAAATAGCCGATTGGAACGACGAAAAGCTGCTTTCTATGCCGCGACGGTATTTGCCCCAAAAGTCCAATTCCCAATTCGCCTGCAACAAGGCGTCGCGCATGGTGGAATTATTTCCCTCGGTGTTTGATCCTGACCCGAGAACGGTGGGTAGCAACGACGCATCGCTGATGCCCAATTGGGCCCTGGCTTGATAAATACGCAGCGCAGCCGATTGCAAAGAAAGGTTTTGTTGGCCGGCATAGGCCAATAGAGCACTGAGCGTGGGGTCAGCAAACTGATCCCACCACTGGATGGGGTTTATTTGCTGGTCGCGAACCAAATCGACCGCCTCTGCAAATTCACCACCCGTTTGGGCTTTCCATTGCTCGCTAACTGACAACTCAGGGCGTTTGTAATCAGGACCAACCGTGCAGCCAGAAAGCATTAAAGTGACAACACTAGCGCCGACTAAGCGTTTGAGAAGTGTGCTCAACGGCATCCTCATTTATTGGTTCATTCGGGAAAAGTGAAACGGGGTTATGGCTGGTGAGTCATGATTCACTAAATAATAGTAACGCAGTTTGATTTCAACAACTCGCGGCACTTGGCAATCAGCGTTCTTGGGCAATCCTGCGACCATGATTGAGCGCCGCTTCGATGAGGTTGTCACTGGCCTCAGCCGTTCTAAACGCTGAATGGGCTGACAAGGTCACGTTTTCCAGGGTTGACAAAGCATGCCCTGGCGGTAGTGGCTCGACTTCGAACACATCTAGGGCGGCGTGCCCTAGTTTGCCCGACTTCAGGGCATCAATCATGGCGAGCTCGTCAATGACTGCCCCGCGAGCGGTATTCACCAAAATCGCGCCATCGCGCATGCCTTCGATACGCGACTTCGACAAGAAACCTCGGGTTTCATCGTTCAAAAGCAAATGCACTGACACCACATCGCTTTGTGCCAACACCGCTTCAATCGACAAAAACGGCACCCCAGGGTGCTCTTTGGGTGAACGGTTCCAAGCGATGACCCGCATGCCAGCGCCCAGACCCAAGCGAGCCATTTCCGCCCCAATGCCCCCAAACCCGACCAAACCCAAGGTTTTACCGGTTAATTGAAGCCCCTCAGTGCGTGGCCAATTACCCGCACGCACGCCACGATCCATCGCCGCATAGCCTTTGGCTGCTGCCCACATCAACCCAAAAGCACACTCAGCCACAGCTGTGTCGCCGTAGCCCTTAATAATATGCACTTGAATGCCGATTTCAGCCAATTCCTCAGGGCTCATGTACGAACGAGCGCCAGTACCCAAAAAAATCACGTGTCGCAAATTGGGGCACTGGCTGGCAATATCAGTTGACAAACCCGTGTGATCAATCCAAACAATGTCAGCATCGCCAACAACCCCTGGGATCTGTTCGGGTGTGATGTCAGGGTCACGGTGAATGGAAACAGTCATGTCGCCAATTTGCAGTAAACGTTCCGTGACTTCGGCAAGGGTAGGACTGGCATCGAGAAAAACAGCTTTCATCGCGCAACACTCACTTTATTATTTAAAAATACCTTCTCATCATGCGACAAGCCAAAGGCTTGCGTCAAGGGTAACGAGTCATAACGAGTGATGAGGGCCGCCGTTGGCGACGACAAAAACATTAAAAAGGACAGCACAGGCCTCAGCGAACGTAAAATCGCCCGACTGAACCAACGCCCTTGCGATGCCAATTGGCGTTTAAAATGCAATTAGGCGTCAGCAATAAAAACCTTGATGGCTGGGTTAACCGTTTGTCAAATTGCAAATCACGCTGATGCACCTAAGGAAGTCAACTTGTACGGAATCACTGATCTTGTGACATTTGTTCTGGGCACGATTTTTGTTGTGTTGCTACCCGGTCCTAACTCCATGTTTGTCTTAACCACGGCATCCATCGATGGCGTGGGTGCAGGCTATCGTGCGGCTGCTGGTGTGTTTTTGGGTGATCTCGTTTTAATGGCATTGGCCGCAACTGGTGCGGCATCTGTGCTTTACGCCAATCCATCGTTGTTCATGGGGCTTAAATACGCTGGTGCCGCCTATTTGGCTTGGATTGGGTTGGGGCTTTTAAAGCTGGCTTGGTATCACTGGAAAGATCCACTGAGTGATATGCCGATATCAAGCGAGGTATTGGCACCGCGTAACAAACGTCGCCACCCGTTGCGTTCAGCACTCACGATCAGCCTGCTAAACCCCAAAGCGATTTTTTTCTTCATCTCATTTTTTATTCAATTTGTTGACCCAAATTACGCCTACCCAGCACTGACATTTCTTTTGCTTGGCATTGTTGTTCAAATCTGTAGCATGCTTTATCTCTCGTGCTTGATTTTTGGTGGTGTACGGTTAGCGCGCAAGATGCGAGCGTACCCGCGATTGAATGCGCTCGGCAGTGGTGCGGTTGGCGGACTCTTTGTGGCTTTTGGCGTCAAGCTTGCCGATGCCACTTTAAAGTAGGTCCTCAGTAGCCAATCGGTCACAAACCAACGACAATGCCACACGACACCACAACAACCAATAACCTGACCGAAAAAGGGTCTTAATAAAACGAATGGGATCGAATCACTACCACCGAAAGTCTGATAAAGATCAGGATATCGCCGGTGCGCAATCCTCTTACACCGCAGCCCAGAGAGGCGCAGTAGCCAAACAAACCACATTGGTCAGTGTGGCGGTCAACATTGTGCTGTCAACGCTGCAAATTGTGGTGGGATACTTTGCGCGATCTCAGGCATTGATTGCAGATGGGATTCACTCGCTTTCTGACTTGTTGTCAGACTTCGTGGTGTTGATTGCCAATCACCACAGTCAAAAAGATCCCGACGAGGATCATCCTTACGGTCATCAGCGGTTTGAGACCGCTGCCTCCCTCATCATTGGTCTCGCGCTTATTTCGGTTGGCTTGGGGATGGTTTGGTTTTCTGTTGAACGAATCATGAACCCCGATAACATCCCCGATGTGGCGCCAATCGCATTAGCCATTGCAATTTTGACGTTATTCACCAAAGAAGGCTTATTTCGCTACATGCTGACTGCTGCCAAGCGGGTGAAGTCCAGCATGCTCGTGGCCAACGCCTGGCATGCCCGCTCGGATGCCGCCTCCTCGCTGGTCGTGGCCATCGGCATTTTGGGGCACCTTCTGGGCTACAAAATTCTCGACCCGATTGCCGCTTTGATTGTTGGCCTCATGATTGCACGCATGGGTTGGCGTTTCGGTTCGGATTCTTTCAACGATCTGATGGATCGCGGCATCGATGAAAAAGAGCTACAAGAAATTACTCAGACCCTTAACGAAACCCCTGGCGTACTTGGCGTGCACGACATCCGTACCCGTAAGATGGGTGACATGGTTTTGGTTGATGCCCACATTGAAGTCGACCGCACCCTAACCGTTGAACAAGGCCACGACATTGTGGTTGCTGCCCGTGACTCGGTGATGCGTCGCCACCGCGTCTTGGACCTTATGGCACACGTTGATCCTGTGGACGCACCCAAACCAGGCCAGCCATGAAAAACGCTCTCGAAACCACACAACGCCCTCTTTCAGGCTTAAAAATCATCGAACTTGGTCAATTGATCGCGGGCCCGTTTGCCGCCAAAATCATGGCTGAATTTGGTGCTGACGTCATCAAAGTCGAACCACCCGCCGGTGATCCTCTGCGGCAATGGCGTTATGTGCACGATGGCACTTCTGTTTGGTGGGCCGCTCACGCCCGCAACAAACGCTCAATCACATTGGACCTGCGCCAACCAGAGGGTCAAGATGTTGTGCGTCGCTTGGTGGCTGACGCCGATATTTTGATCGAAAATTTTCGTCCTGGTGCCATGGAAAAGTGGGGCTTGGGTTTTGAGGCACTTCACACGATAAACCCAAAACTCATCATGTTGCGTGTGTCTGGCTACGGGCAAACTGGCCCCTACCGTGACCGTCCAGGTTTTGGCGTGATCGGGGAAGCGATGGGTGGCTTGCGCTACCTAAGTGGCGAACCCGGCCGTCCACCCGTGCGGGTGGGCGTCTCGATTGGCGACACCTTGTCGGGTTTGCATGGGGTCATTGGGGTTTTGATGGCCTTGCGCCACCGCGAGCAACAAAATGGCTTAGGGCAAGAGGTTGATGTCGCACTTTACGAGTCTGTCTTCAATATGATGGAGAGCCTGCTGCCTGAGTACTCGAAATTCGGTGCTGTTCGCCAACCATCAGGGGCCAGCATGCCAGGTATAGCGCCGACCAATGCTTACCCTTGCAAGGATGGCAAATACGCCTTGATCGCCGGTAATGGCGACAGTATTTACAAGCGCCTAATGACCTTGATTGAGCGCGAGGACTTGGCCACCGATCCAGCCCTCGCAGACAATCCTGGACGCGCGGCTCAGGCCGAACGCATTGACCAAGCCATCGGCGACTGGACGAAACATCGCACACTTGACGAAGTCTTAAGCGCCATGACCGAAGCCGGTGTTCCCGTGGGTAAAAGTTACGATGCGGCCGATATCGCCGCAGACCCTCATTACCAAGCTCGCGACATGATCTTAGAGACCCATCTGCGCGACGGCTCAGTGGTTAAAGTTCCCGGCATTGTCCCCAAACTATCACGCACACCCGGCCAAGTCGACCGACTGGCACCGCAGCTCGGTGAGCATACTGATGAAATTTTGGATCAACTGGGTATCGATGGCAGCACGCGCGCCGACTGGCGCAAGCGCGGCATCACCTAAAACACTGCTCTTCGTAGGGTCAGCCCCACAAATTCGGGAAAACCCGTAAAATAAGCCTGAAATGGTTCGTATTGTTTCTTACCAACTGAGTCACTGACTAGCACTTAACAACAAAACAGAGACAAATCCTAATATGAGCAAACCTCGCATTTACATGCATGACGTCTCACCGCGTGATGGTTTTCAAAACGAAAGCGTGTTCATCAGCACCGATGACAAGGTTGCGATTATTGATGCGCTCAGCGAGTGTGGGTTCGCCAAAATTGAGGCCACCTCTTTCACCTCACCCAAAGCCATCCCCGCCTTGCGTGATGCTGAAGAAGTGATGCACCGCATTCGGCGTCAGCCTGGCGTTGAATACACCGTGTTAATTCCCAATGCTCGCGGCGCCGAGCGCGCCTTGAGCTGCGGCATCGACGAGGCCAACTTGGTCATGTCCGTGAGCGAAACACACAATCAAGCAAACCTGCGAATGACACGCGATCAATCAGCCAACCAGCTGAGCCAGATCATTGAAACGCTGGCCGACTCATCGGTGGCCGTCAACGTTTCGCTGTCAACTGTCTTCGGCTGCCCAATGGAAGGCAATATTGCCGAATCAGAGGTTTTGCGGCTGATTGAACATTTCGCCCGACAAAACGTTAAGCGTATATCCTTGTGCGACACCACGGGCATGGCTTACCCTTCACAGGTCCGTCACATCGCACGCATGGCAAAAGCCAGTTTTCCGAATGTGACATTTACCTTGCACTTTCACAACACCCGAGGTCTTGCGCAATCAAATGTTTTGGCAGCCATTGATGCGGGCATTGATCGATTTGATGCCTCGTTGGGCGGTCTTGGTGGTTGCCCTTATGCGCCTGGCGCAAGCGGTAATGCCTGCACTGAAGAAGTGGTTCACATGCTGGAACTTGAAGGCTTTAACACCGGCGTTGACCTGCAAAAGCTAGTCGCCGTTGCCGCACAGCTGCCAGCCTTGGTTGAACACGACATTCCCAGCCAAATTCTAAAAGCAGGCCATCGCCTGACCAAACATCCCGTCCCTGGAAACGCACAAGCAGTCGTTAAGGCAGCGTAAAACTTGACAGTGAAACAAAGAGGGCCAATGCCTTGGCCCTCTTTGCATGCGATTGGGATCAAACCACCCGTACTTTAAGCTCACCCAAACCGTCAAAGGTGCCGACCATCTGGTCACCGGCCACCACAGGACCAACACCCTCTGGTGTACCTGTGAATATCAGATCACCGGCTTTGAGTTCAAACAAACCGGATAAAAAAGAGATACTTTCGGGAATACTCCAAATCAGCTTGTCTAAATTGCTGTTTTGTTTCATCTGCCCGTTAACTGCCAGCGTGATTGCACCTTGATCGATGACACCCGTCTTATCAACGGGGTGAATGGGACCAATCGGGCCAGACTCATCAAATGCTTTGCCAACTTCCCAGGGGCGACCCTGTTTTTTACATTCGCCTTGCAAATCGCGCCGCGTCATGTCCAAACCCAAGGCATAACCAAAAATGCACCCATTGGCCTTTTCTACCGGAATATCTCGTCCGCCCTTGCCCAAGGCGACGACCAATTCCATTTCGTAATGCAAATTACTGGTCTTGGACGGGTAATGAATATCGCCCTGTGTGCCTGAGGCAACATAAACCAAAGCATCAGCAGGCTTAGAAAAAAAGAACGGCTCTTCACGTCCAGTAAAACCCATCTCTTTGGCATGCTCGACATAGTTTCGACCCACGCAATAGACATGACGAACAGCAAACTTAGCCTGACTGCCCACCACGGGCAAACCCACCACGGCTGGTGGTGTGAAGACGTATTCCGACATATTGATCCCCCCGATGGGCGAAAATTGTTTAATAAAAGAAAGTAATGATTAGCATCATCACGCAAACATTACAATTCTATCGGATGGCGAGCCTGTGGGTTGACTGCCTTAAGCTTTGTGTCAGACTCGCGCATTAACATGGTTTGATACTTAACGACAATCAAAACGACCGCCTAGGCTGAGGTTAAAATACCCAATAAATGTGACTCGGCTTACTAAACATCAAGTCTTTAACCGCGTCGCCCCTCAAAACATTTTTCAACTCTTTTTTGGTAGATCCAGATGTCCCTTGATAAAGTCACCCCTGGCGATAAAGCACCCGAAGTGTTTAACGTCATCATCGAAATCCCAATGAATGCCGACCCTATCAAGTACGAAGTGGACAAAGAAAGCGGTGCGGTCTTCGTCGATCGCTTCATGACCACCGCCATGTTTTACCCCACCAATTACGGCTATGTGCCCAACACGATTGCTGGCGACGGCGATCCTGTGGATGTCTTGGTGATGACCCCATTTCCCCTGATGCCTGGCGTTGTGGTGCCTTGCCGTGCCATTGGCATTTTGCACATGACCGATGAAGCGGGGCAAGACGGCAAAGTGTTGGCTGTTCCCACCACCAAAATTCTCCCCCTCTACAGCAACCTTGAGTCCCATGAAGATGTTCACCCCATGACCCTGAAGTCGATTGAGCACTTCTTTGAGCACTACAAAGACCTTGAGAAAGGCAAATGGGTCAAAGTCGAAGGTTGGGCTGGCGTGGCCGCTGCCCACAAAGAAATTGTCGACGGCATGGCAAATTACAAAACGGCCTAAAAAGATCTAAAAAGACCTCTTTGCCAGCCAATTAGCGTTAATCAATGCCAGGGTTGCGGTCTAGCCCTGGCATCGTTGCCTTTGGGCTAGGCAATGTGGGAGCTAGGGTAGTTGGCAGTCCTTTAAAAGAAATTCATGTATTGCTTAATTGATAAATAGAAACTAATATATTGCTAATCCAATTAAAAGCAATATATAAGACTCATGCGATACCCTTCACTACTGACCCAAATCAAACAGCGCCGCTTAACGCTCGGCTTGAAACAACACGACATGCGCCTTCGCGTTGGGATTTTGCGTCAGCAATATCAGCGACTAGAAACCCAAGGCAATCCTCGTCTGGACACCTTGAATTTGCTAGCCGACGGGCTCGGCGCACAACTCGTTCTCGTACCCAATGAAAAATTACGGGCAGTTTTGGCAGCACTCGCAGATGACTCGGCTTTATTGACCGACTCAGGCCAGTCTGCCACAACGGACAAAAGACCCCTAGACGAAGACCCCTGGCAAGGCCTGCTCGGAGACGATGAATGAGCGAAAAAAACGAAGCAGCGGTGTTAGCAATATCGATCCACGGCGAATTGGTCGGATTCCTGGCGGGATATAAAAATGGACGCAATGTTTTTAGCTTTGCAGAGTCTTTTAGGCACAATCCCAACCGCCCCACCTTCGGCTTAATCACTCATCCTGAATTCCCAAATGCGTCCAAACTCATGGCTTCTAGCTGGTCGCGCAACCAACGATTACACCCTTTATTTTCAAACCTTTTGCCCGAAGGCGCTTTGAGAGAGATCCTTGCGCAAACCCTCAAGGTTCATGTGAACAATGAATTTCACTTACTCACCCATCTCGGTTCTGATCTACCTGGGGCAATCAAAGCAAGGCCAATGGAGCCCGAAGACGTACCCGATCACGTCCTGAATACACATGGCAAAGCCCGTGCAGTTCGTTTTGATCAAATTAAGCCAGGTAGAAAGTTCTCTTTGGCTGGCGTGCAGATGAAGTTTTCAATGAAAGAAAAAGATGGTCGCTACAATCTTTCAGATGATGAGGTGCTAGGTGATTGGATTCTCAAAACACCATCAACCAAGCACCCATTCGTGCCATTGAATGAGTTCACCGCCATGTCGCTCGCCAAACTAGCGGGGGTTGATGTCCCAGACATCAAACTCGTTGAACTGAGTCAACTCGATAACCTACCGCTGATCAATCTACCCAATGAATCAAAAGCTTTCGCGATTAAACGTTTTGATCGGCAAGGGAACCAGCGCATTCATATGGAAGATTTCGCACAAGTTTTGGTGAAGTATCCACACGAGAAGTATTCATCGGCTAACTACGAAGGTGTTGCGAAGGTTATCTACGATTACTCCAGCCAGGGATTAAGCGATGCCCAACAACTTGCCAAACGGCTTTTGGTCAACATTCTCTTGGCCAACGGCGATGCACACCTCAAAAACTGGAGTCTGCTTTATCCCGATAAAGTATCACCCCGTCTTTCACCAGCCTACGACATCGTGACCACAAGCGTTTACTTTAAAAACGAAACACAGTTTGCACTTAATCTAGGAAAAACCAAGGAATGGTATTCCACCGGGATGGCACAGTTTGAAGCTTGGGCACAAAAGTCAGGACTACCCTGGACCAACATCAAATCACAGTTGGTTGACACGATTGGCGCAGCAAGAGCACTTTGGCCTGAGGCCATCAGAGAACTGCCTATGCATGAAACACAAAAGGAGAACCTCAAAACTCACTGGCGCCGACTTGATCCGGCATTCAGGATTGACACCACTTTTTAGCAAGACCAAGACGCGACATTTTGGAAATCACACGTCAGCGTAAAACATAAGCAATGCCAAAAGCATCAAGCCATTGGTTTGGTAGTAGAAACAAAGCCTTACTGTTTCTTCTCGTTTGACTGGCTATCTGCCGACTCGAAGGCATGCACTGGCATCGGCGCACTATCGAAGAGCTCATCGTAATTTTGCTGTGGCAAACGACCGGGTAAAGCCGTACTTGAATCAGGTCTAGCAATTGCATCGCCTTGAGGCAATCCTTTCGCTGATGAGTCAGCCGGTGCCAAGGGATCATCAACAAAAGCCTCCGTCAGCGTAAAGACAGGATCGTCTTGAAGATCAGCTGCCGGCAGAAACACATCCTGCGCCAAAGTCGGCAATGCCACGCTAACCGCCGTGGCCATTCGCCAATGCTGGGCAGCTCTTTCAGGCTGACCCAAGCGATCAAACAAACTACCGAGCAAGGCGTTAACCTGTGAATCACTGCGTTTTTGTGCACTTTGCTCGAGATATCGCTGCGCTTGACCCCACATCTGAGCGGCCAAACACAAGGCCCCTAAGGTCACCAATAAATTCGGATCATTATCGCGCTGCGTCAACCAGCGCTCAGCGTGCTGCAACCGCGGCGTGACTTGTTCAGGTTCGGCTTTAGCGTAGGCTTGGAGCAATCGTGGATCAAAGTTTGTTTTGATGGCTGCCTCGAGAATCGCGCTGGCTTCTTTTAATTTGCCTCGTGCTTGAAAGGCGTCAGATCCAGCAAGCGCCACATTAACCAACACTTTTTCTTCGGCACGCAGCGACTTCCAAAAGGACTCCCACTGGGCCGAATCAGCCTGAAGACTTTTGACTTTGATAAGTTGGGCAGCCGCTGCCTCTATCAGACTGTCAGCCTGCTCGACACTGATGGCATCCTGGCGGCGCAATCGACGCGCCAAGTCAAGCACCTGCTCGTCGTTGTTCAGTTGTTGGTGTGTGCGCAAGAGTAACCGCAAAGTGTGAATGTCTTTGCGCTCATTCACGCCAGCCCGATTAAGCACCTCAAGCGCAGCCTCGGCCTGACCTTGGTCTAACCAAAGGTCAGCGGCAGCAGCCGCCACGGCAACGGTCATGTTCGATGTTTTGACATCTTGCGATACCCGCTTTTGAGCCTTTTGAATCAATTGGTCACGCCGATCATAGGCTCCGATCTCATGCGCAGCACGAGCGGCACTCAAATCAGCCAACACCTGTCTTTTCCAGTCCTTTGAGTCATCTGACACGCGGGTCAATACCTTCTCTGCAAAAGCATGGCGCCCCTCAAGCAAAGCAATCCAGCCCTGCTCCATTCGCGACTGCTCGCGACGCTCAGCCCTTTGACCACGCCAACCGCGATAGCGGGTTGGCAAATCAGCCAACCAGACCACCAAACGAATCGACAAGTAGGCTGACACAAACAAAGCCAGCAGCGCCAAGATGGCAAAAGCCAACGACACCTGAAAACGCCATTGGTCGACAACCACCAAAACATTGCCAGGGAACCGTTGAATCACCAGTGCCACAGCAACCGCTAAGGCAATGGTCAGCACAATCCAAAACAAGCGACGCATCTTAATTTACCCCCGAACCCGATGGCACCACGGGCACCGACACAGCTCGATCAAGCAACTCTAGCGCACTCAAACTATCCGCCAGTGTTGGCAGTGGCACCGTCAGGGGCTTGGTAACCAACGTTTTAACCATTCGCAAAGCAGCCTTGGTGTCAATGGCCTCTGTGTCGTATCGGGTAATTAAAAGAGTCTCGACCTCAGCGAGCTCTGCACGCCATATATCAGTCTGCCTTGTCAACAGCGCCAATTGCGCACTCAAAAGTCTTGAACGAACAGTCGCGCGCAACTCCTGCGCCTGATCCTCAGTTAACAATAATGCTTGGGCATCGTTGGCGCGGCGGATACTTACCAAGTTTGAGACCTCGTCTCGCATGATTCGCGTAGCATCGCTAATCAGTTGCTGCGCTTGGCCAGGCAACTGCTGCCACCAAGGTAAGCGTGATGGTTCACTGATCGGCTGATCAGGTGCAATTTCTGGCGTTTGATTCACCCCAGATGGCTGGTCAGCTCTTGGCATCTGAACGATGTCGGGAAACACGCGATCGGGCACCAACAAAGGCGCGTTGCCCGTCAAAGCAATCACGCTATCAAGCTGCGCTGACATGGCAGCAAAATCAATCAACGGCACTTCTTGCAAACGCGAAAGGTCCGTGTTGACAGCCTGCGTCAATCCATTGAATTCGAGCGACGTTTGGCTTTCAAGCATCACTTGCATCGATTGCAAGACCGCGATCGCACTGCTGACGTTGCCCATCAAGGCCAACTGTTGATTGGCCATGGTTAAAAGTCGTCTTAGATCGTTGACCAATAACTTTTTATCAAGCCCCACGTTTGAGGCTTGCCAAGATTGTTCTAAAGCGGCCAACTCATTGCCCACCACGCGCAGTCGACTGGCCATTTGCTCAACGGTTTGCGCTTGTGAGCGTGCCAAGGATAGTGCTTGTTCGGCCTGTTGTTCAATGAGTGCCACTCGAGCATCACCACGTTGCAGGCGATCGGCAACCTCACGGGCAACGGTCTCAAAACGCTGGTTTTGCCACCAAACCACCGCCGATAAACCACCAATAAAAATGATTGCAAGAACACCGAACCCAATCATCGTGCGCGAACCCGAACGGCGTTGACTGCCATGGGTATCGGGCTTGGCTGATGTCGCTGCCCCGCTTGAAGAAGATGGTGAATTTGTCGTTGTCGGTTTGCTGGCGGCTGTTGATTTGGTTGCTGATCCGGACGCTTTAGTATCTTCTGACTTTGACTGACGCAAAGCATCCACCGGCTGATCAAGCGTCGTCTTAGGTGCCGTTGATGCACCCAAGCGATTATCAAGTGGGGTGTCTTTGGCAGGCGAAATCTCAGGTGACTTGTCTTTTTCCATGGCTCAATTGTAGTCGTTGATGCCAAAAAACGGCGAAGTTTGCGCTTGGCAGCGTTTTTTAATGTTAGCGCTGCTGCGTGAGGGCGTTAAATAAACTTTGGTCGTCTGGCTGGGCCACACGCACAGACGAATGGGGTGATAACCAAGAGGCCACCAAAGCTTGCAGCCTAGGATGAATCACCACAGCGTCCTGTGGACGCGCAGACCCCATCGCATGCATCAACCACTGCGCTTCAATGGCCGAGAACCCTTGAGCGCTGGTAACAAGCCATGTCCCCAGTGAGCCAGCGTCTTGCCATTGCCGCAATGTGCCAATTTCGCTCTCAGACCACTGGGCTGGCTGACGGCGATAGTTTTCATGGATATGGGTATCAAAGCCATTTACCTGCAAGGTTTGCATCAACCAGTCGCGACCCGCCTCACCGCGAACCAACAGCACCTTAGCCCCAGGCCGCAATTGATCCCTTAACGTTAACCAAAGTGATTCGGAATCTTGCATTGTGTCTGTAGCGGGCGTGATGACGGCAAATCCATCAGAAAAAAGGGCCCCTCGAATATCTTGCTCGATGGCCTGAGCGGTGCTGTCACCAACGCTGGCAATTTGACACTCAGCTGGCCATACAAAACCAGGGTCTTGCGCGCGCAGGGCCTGCCAATAGACCTGCCACGCGGTGCGACTAACAAAGATCGCCACATCGAACTCGCAGGGTTCGGGCAATCGCACCGCTTTGTCCAAAGCGACAATTTCTAAGGCTGGCAGCGCCAACACCTCAATGCCAAAAGCCTCAAGGGCCTGCTTAAGCGCCACCTGCCGTGGTGCTGGCCGAGTCAAGACAACGCGCGCCACCATATTGGCGATTTCCTAGGGCTCGAGCAGGTCAGCCAACAGTCGATCAGCCCCCTGCGAGATAAGGTCGCGCGCCACTTGCTCACCGAGCACTTCGCTTTGTGCCAGAGTATCTTGTGTCACATCACCATTGGCCTGGGCACGCAGAATCTGTTGCCCATCGGGACTTGCCACCAGTGCTTTGACATACAACTGATGCTCATTGATGGTCGCATGAGCGGCAAGTGGTACCGAACAAGACCCCCCCAAAACACGTGACACTGCGCGCTCTGCAGTGACGCAGGCCGTACTCGTCTGGCACACAAAGGGGCGCAACATTTTTTCCATATCGGCTCTTGTGCTTAGGATCTCGATACCAAGCGCACCTTGGCCGGCCGCCGGCAAAGACATTTCGACCGGTAAAATCATGCGAATTCGATCGGACAACTGCAACCTTTGTAGGCCCACGGCCGCCAAAATAATCGCATCGTATGCGCCCGCATCAAGTTTGCCCAAGCGGGTATCTAGATTGCCTCTGAGGGGTTTAACCACCACGTCTGGTCGCAACGCCTGCAGTTGTGCCTGTCGCCTGATGCTCGAAGTACCCACCACAGCGCCTGACGGCAAGTCAGCGGGGCTGGCATAAGCCTCGCTCACCCAAGCATCACGCGCTTCTGAGCGCGGCAAAATAGCAGCCAAAGCAAACGGTACAGGTAGCGAAACTGGCACGTCTTTGAGAGAATGCACAGCCAAATCAGCACGGCCGTCAAGCAGCGCGTTCTCGAGCTCCTTAATAAAAAGTCCCTTACCGCCAACCTTTTGCAGGCTGCGATCAAGGATTTCATCACCTCGAGTGCTCAGCTTCAAAAGCGAAACTTTCAATGCGGGGTAATACGCCTTTAATCGGGCTTGAACGTGCTCAGCCTGCCACAATGCCAAGCGACTCGCACGAGTGGCAATAACCACCTGCTTTGGGAGTAAATCTTCAACTGTCACGATGATTTTTTCACCTTACACGGCCATTGGAATGAAACATTTGCCGCGGGCGCTAAGATCAGACTGGCGCACACGTTTGTCGACCATTACTTCAGGTAGTTAAAGACTATCGCCAAAACAATACCAATAACGGCCACCAAAGCAAGGCGTTGCAACACGGAAATGCTGGCTTTTTTGTTTGGAGAAGGTTCTGTCATGATTTTTCGTCCCTTTAAGGTTGTTGCTCATTGTGCATGATCAGCCGTCGCTCGGCGTCATTTGGCTTAAAACCAAACCACTGCCGAACACAAGCCACAGTTTAACGAACCCTAGCAAAGATTCGTGTTGATGCAGGGGAAAAAATAGTGTCCCTTTGATGCTAGATGCTCGTGTGCAGGCTGTCCGTGCATTATTGGCAACTAGCCAAGTGCCACGACATGGCACGTTTGTCTTTCACCACTGGTTCCTCAAAAAAACAGGGCGTGGCGCCTAAGCACCACACCCTGCATCTCGCTAACATGACCGCTTCAAACGCGTGACTTACGTTTAGAGAACCGATTTGAGCAACCGGCCCATCTCCGAGGGGTTACGCGTGGTTTTGATGCCGCATTCTTCCATGATTTTCATCTTAGCATCAGCTGTATCGTCACCACCTGAAATCAAGGCGCCAGCGTGACCCATGCGCTTACCCGCTGGCGCTGAAACACCGGCGATGAAGCCAACAACTGGCTTTGTCATGTTGTCTTTGGCCCAGCGCGCCGCATTCACTTCGTCTGGCCCACCAATTTCGCCAATCATGATGACAGCATCTGTTTCAGGATCGTCATTAAACATTTTTAAAACATCAATGTGCTTCATGCCGTTGATTGGATCACCACCAATGCCAACGGCACTTGACTGACCCAATCCAAGTTCAGTCACTTGGCCCACGGCTTCATAGGTCAACGTTCCGGAGCGGCTAACAATACCGATGCGACCCTTGCGGTGGATATGGCCAGGCATAATGCCAATTTTAATTTCCTCGGGTGTGATCAAGCCGGGGCAGTTTGGTCCAAGCAACAAAGTGCGGCTGTTCATGGCCAGCATCTTGCTTTTGATGACCAATAAGTCCCTCACTGGAATGCCTTCAGTGATACAAATCACCAACTCAAGTTCGGCTTCAATGCCTTCCATGATGGCATCAGCCGCACCGGCTGGTGGTACATAGATTACCGAGACGGTTGCCCCTGTGGCTTCTTTGGCAGCGGCCACAGAACCAAAAATGGGGATGCCTTCAAAATCTTCACCGGCTTTTTTAGGGTGTACACCAGCCACAAAGGCCTCGCGGCCATTGGCATAATCACGGCACATACGGGTGTGAAACTGACCTGTCTTACCCGTAATACCCTGTGTAATAACTTTGGTGTCTTTGTTAATCAAAATTGACATTTCGAATCCTTTGGTGCCCTTTGGCACTCACTGCACGCAAACCTTGCGCTCGGGGTTATTTGGCTGCTTCGACAACTTTGGTGGCGGCTTCGGCCATGGTGTCAGCACTGATAATGGGCAAACCTGACTCAAGCAACATCTTTTTGCCGAGCTCTTCATTGGTGCCTTTCATCCGCACAACCAGTGGCACGCTCAAGTTCACCGCTTTGCAGGCGGCAATCACGCCTTCAGCAATCACATCGCAGCGCATGATGCCCCCAAAAATATTCACCAAAATCGCTTCGACGCCGTCATTTTTGAGCATGATCTTGAATGCTTCAGTGACTTTCTCGGCGGTTGCACTACCACCCACATCCAAAAAGTTAGCCGGTTCGCCGCCAAACAACTTAATGGTGTCCATAGTCGCCATCGCCAATCCGGCACCATTAACCAAGCAAGCAATGTTGCCGTCAAGTTGGATGTAAGCCAAATCAAACTGGCTGGCTTCGATTTCAGCAGGATCCTCCTCATCGAGATCGCGGTACGCAACGATCTCTGGGTGGCGAAACAAAGCATTACTGTCAAAGTTGAACTTGGCGTCTAGCGCAATGATGTCGCCGCTACCAGTCAAAATCAAGGGATTGATTTCTGCCAAAGACGCATCAGTCTCCCAATAGGCTTTGTATAGCTTTTGAAACTCAACCGCCGCTTTGCGGACCGAAGCCTCTGGCACGCCAATACCCATGGCCAATTCAATGGCTTCATGATCGGTCAAACCCTTGCTGGGATCGACAAAAACCTTAAGGATTTTCTCAGGCGTCTTCTCTGCGACCTCTTCAACATCCATACCGCCTTCGCTAGAAGCCATGACACAGACGCGCTGCGTGCCTCGATCAGTCACAATACCAACGTAGTACTCTTTCTTGATGTCAGCGCCCTCTTCGATCAGCAAGCGTCGAACCTTTTGCCCTGAGGGGCTGGTTTGATGCGTCACCAGTTGCATGCCCAAGATCTCATCGGCCAAGGTGCGCACCTCATCGATTGAACGAGCCAGTTTGACGCCACCGCCCTTGCCTCGCCCACCCGCGTGAATCTGTGCCTTCACAACCCAAACTGGGCCGCCAAGTTTTTCGGCAGCTTTTACCGCTTCGTCAACACTGTGCACTGCGATACCGTAAGGCACCTTAACGTCAAACTTGCGCAGCAATTCCTTGCCTTGATATTCATGGATTTTCATGAGATCCCTTGTTTCGTTTTTTGTCTGTCGTGTGTACTGCTGGGTCTGTCATTTGTCTAAAAACACTACCATTAACTTCGATCACTAAATGGTTTTACCCCATCCAATGTTGTTGCACTATCGCGACGGCTCGTTGTTCAATGCTCCTATTGGCGCCACGTACCATTTGGGGTGATGCTCTCTGACGACTGGACCATTTAAGCGCAAAGCATGACAGCCTTCTAACTGAAATGGACGGCGCTCAGACGCCTCAGCAGATGACGCTTTGCGCTCAGCCCGCCGATTGGCCATGGTTTGCATGGCAACAGTCGGTAAAACACCCGCCAATTCACTCATGTGCGAACAACCCGCAGTGCGCGAGAACCGGGCTTTGACAGCCTGCCTAAAACCGCCAATCAAATTCATGCCAACCAAGTCGCCGTAATCGGCCTCAATGGCTCGACACTCTGGACCGAAGGGTGCAGAATCAAAGACGGCCACCGCGTGCTGAACGATAAAGTCATCGTCAAACGCCACCCTCAAATGCAGGTGATGAAAGGGCTGGCCCGCAGGATGAACCGCGCCATTTCGGCGGGTGAAATCGTAAGCTTTGTGGTCGATGAGCTCAGCTTCGATTTCCCAAAGGCCATCATCACGCTCGAAAGAATGCGCGCGTATAAAACGATTGTGCATCGGTTTTCTGGAGCAATCAGGTGGTGGCAAAGGCATCAATAGGGGGCGTTGTCAAAATGACAACGAAAGCTCGCTTATTCAAGACGCAAAGTATAACGCGAGATCAGGGCGTACGCTGACATGGGGCTGACGCGCTAAGCGTCATCCTCACAAGCGCCGGTTGATCCCAATACTTTCCTGATGACAGCTGAGCCAAAGCCGCGACTTGCCAAAAAGCGAGCCTGACGTGCCCAACTGCGAGCATCGTTCGGACGACCTTCTCTGGCGAACTTTTTTTCCCAAACCGAAAGCGCCCTTGTCTGCTCAGTGGCACTGAGATTTTGTAAAGTTTGAGCAATCAGCGCGTCTGAAACACCCTTTTGGCGCATGCCTTGGGCCACCAAAGCTGCTCCCTGCTTGTGGGACTTGTGGTGACTGAATGCGGCTGCGAAGCGTTCATCAGACTGCCACCCCCCCTGTGCGAGTTCGTCAAGCACCGCGATGAGCGTCTCTGGCGTTTGGGCCAATGGCGACAACTTTTTGAGCAGCTCAGCTCGGGTGTACTCACGAACAGCAAGCAACCCGACCGCTTTCGCTTTTAAAGCACGCTTAGAAAGCAGCGAATCTGCGACAAAAGACGCATCAGAATCGGATCGCCGCTGGTTAAACACTACTTAGCGTCTTCGCTGGATGCGGGTTCTACAGACGCCGCGGCTTCTTTGGCTTCTTTCGTTGGCTTGGCCAACTTTGTATCTGCTGGTCGTGCTGTCACACCAAAGTTTTCTCGAACTCGGTTTTCAATTTCAAAGGCCATGTCAGCGTGCTCTTTCAAATACTCACGCACATTGTCTTTACCTTGGCCGATACGATTGCCGTTGTAACTAAACCAAGAGCCTGCTTTGTCCACAATATTGGACGCCACACCAAGATCAATGATCTCACCCTCTCGGGAAATACCCGCGCCGTACATGATGTCGAATTCCGCTTGTTTAAAGGGTGGCGCGACTTTGTTTTTAACCACTTTGACGCGCGTCTCGTTACCCACAACTTCATCGCCTTTCTTAATCGCACCAATGCGGCGGATATCCAAACGAACAGAGGCGTAAAACTTCAGTGCATTGCCACCGGTTGTGGTCTCAGGATTACCAAACATCACACCAATTTTCATGCGAATTTGATTAATAAAAATCACCGTGGTGTTGGTTCGCTTGATCGAGGCTGTGAGCTTGCGTAACGCCTGGCTCATCAACCGTGCTTGTAGTCCAGGCAACGAGTCACCCATCTCACCTTCAATTTCTGCTTTTGGTGTAAGCGCTGCCACCGAGTCAATCACAATCAAATCAACCGAACCCGATCGAACCAACGCATCAGTGATTTCTAAGGCCTGCTCGCCTGTGTCTGGTTGGGATATCAAAAGGTCCGTTAAATTCACGCCCAAACGGGACGCGTACTGCACGTCAAGCGCGTGTTCGGCGTCAATAAAAGCGCAGGTACCACCGTTTTTCTGCATTTCAGCCAAAACTTGTAGCGCTAAGGTTGTTTTGCCGGAGGACTCGGGTCCATAAATTTCGATCACACGGCCACGCGGCAAACCACCGACGCCAAGCGCAATGTCCAAACCCAGTGATCCCGTGGAGACCACCTGAATGTCATGCTCGACCTCATTGTCGCCGTAGCGCATCACTGAGCCTTTACCAAACTGTTTCTCAATTTGTGAAAGTGCCGCTGACAACGCCTTGCCTTTTTCTGCTGCCGCCAGTTTGGTCGATTTATCGTCCATGAATCATCCTTTTGTGGGTAACGGGGTGGCTGTCAATTTAACGCCAGAACCTAATGACGAAAGCACTAACAACACGAATTTGAATCATTATTACACTGGATAGTACTGTATATATACACAGCATGACAATTAGAACCGTTCAAGCACGCAAAGAATTCCCTCTTTCGGGTTGTTCCCGTAGGCAATACACCACAGGTATGCCAGAATTGCTCTGTTAAAAAGATCACTGGGCCTGCACCCATGCGCATACTGATTGCTGAAGACGATAGTCTGCTGGCCGACGCCTTGACCCAATCGCTTCGTCAAAATGGCTACGCCGTTGACGCCGTCAGTGACGGCGTGGCCGCTGATGCTGCGCTGCGTTCTCAAGAATTTGACTTACTCATCCTTGACTTGGGCCTGCCACGCATGTCCGGCCTCGATGTTTTGCAAAGCTTGCGACACCAAAACTCACGCCTACCGGTTCTGATCCTCACGGCTGCTGATTCTGTTGAGCAGCGCGTGCGCGGGCTTGATCTCGGCGCCGATGATTACATGGCCAAACCATTTGCCCTAACAGAACTTGAAGCGCGCGTGCGTGCGTTAACACGGCGAGGTGCCGGTGGGGGCGCCACCATCGTCAGGCACGGGCGCTTGGTCTTTGACCAAACCGGGCGTGTGGCGCTGGTCGATGATGTTGCCCTTGATCTGTCAGCCCGTGAAGTCAGCCTGCTGGAAATTTTATTGACCCGAGCGGGGCGGATGGTCAATAAATCGCAAATTGTCGATCATCTCTGCCAATGGGGTGAAGAGGTGAGCTCTAACGCAATCGAAGTCTACGTCCATCGGCTGAGAAAAAAACTTGAGCCCAGCGGCGTCCGTATCGCCACTGTGCGCGGCTTGGGCTACTGCTTGCAACGTGAGGGCTTAGATACACCGCACGATAGCCCCAATCCCCGTTAAGCACGCTTAGGCAAGCCATTGGTCACCCAAATATTCAAAAAGACGCTTCCCATCGCAACAGCACGGCCTGTTAGCCCGGTCTCAAGGCGACGTTCACTTTTGGGCGAAATCTTGGATTGGATGCTCGCCCCTTTATTTTTATTGTGGCCCATGAGCGTGGCCATCACGTATGTGGTGGCGCAAGGCATTGCCAATACGCCTTACGATCGTAGCCTGAGCAGTGCGTTAGCGATCCTATCGCACCAACTCGAGTGGGCCACAGACACGCACCCCCCCCTGTTACAGATCAGCAGCCCCGCCCGCATTGCGCTGCGCACACGCGACAACGAAGGGGTTTTTTGGAAGGCACAAATTGTTAACGGAGCCGTCATCAGTGGTGATGAGGCCTTACCGACACCCGCGATGCCTTCAGACTTTGAGCTGGATAAAATCTACTTTAGCGATCAAACGATTGGGGGATACGAGGTTCGATTGGCCTATCAATGGTTGGCCAACCCCAATCAGTTGACCAGAGAACCTGATCAACAACAACGGGTTTTACTCATGGCGGCTGAAGGCCGTGAAAACCGGGTTGCGCTGGCCAGTGACATCATCAAAGGGGTTATTATTCCGCAGTTTTTGGTTCTCCCAGTGGCTGCCCTTTTGATTTGGTTTGGCCTTTCACGCGGTGTGGCGCCCATCAATGCCTTACAAAAACGCCTACGCAACCGCAAGCCTGATGATTTATCGACCATTGAGGATCACGCAACCCCTGTCGAAATAGCACCGCTCGTGAATGCCATGAACGACCTGCTATCGAGACTCTCAAGTAGCGTGGATGCACAACGACGATTTGTTGCCGATGCCGCCCATCAGCTCAAAACACCACTTGCCGGCTTACGCTCACAGGCCGAACTGGCCTTGAAAGCGGCACCCAATGACCCTGTTGCCGATAACCTTCGTAAAATTGTCTCTGGCACGGTCCGTGCTACACGCCTGATCAACCAACTGCTGCTCATGGCCAGCGCTGAGCATCCTGATGCGATCGAACGCCCCCGTTTGAATGCCACACAATTGGCCCGCGATGTCACCGAACAGTGGGTGCCTGAAGCGATGAAGCGAGGCATCGATTTGGGCTTTGAATCCGACCCAGACTCTGCTTGGGTCCGTGGGCACTCGCTTTTACTGACTGAGGCCTTAAACAATCTGATTGACAATGCCTTACGTTATGCGCCTTCTAACAGTCAAGTGACTGTTGCAGTCCATGCCTCCCATCACAAAGTCACGCTTAGCGTACAAGACAACGGTCCGGGTATCGATCCCGCTGATCGCGAACGCATATTTGATCGGTTTTTTCGGGTGCTCGGCACCCAAACGCACGGCAGTGGATTAGGACTCGCGATTGTCAAAGAAATCGCCCAGCGCCATCAGGCTGAGCTCACCGTGCAACCAGCTCACCCAACACAGACGCCGCCTGGCACGCGCTTCGCCCTGACACTGACGGCTGACTAGCAAGGTTTTGTTAGCCGGCTTAGCTTGCAAAATCATCGCCATATTTGCCACGATTGTCAGCTTCAAGTCAGACTTTTAACCTATAGTTTTGCTGTCTTCCAAATTTTGGAAGCCTATGTTTTGTGTTGCCAATCCGAATATTGGTGACTAAAAGCGTGGGTTGCGCCCGTTTGGACTTCCGATCCCCCGCCGGCTGGGACTGCTGCGCCCTACCGGCTTTTAAAGGCTCCGATGAAAATCGGGGCCTTCTTTTTTTACCAACCACCGCTGCCATAAACTTTGCTAAAAATACGATGCATTATCAGCATCATTTAATCGGTGTGGCCATCCGATACCGCAAGCGCTTTAACAGCCAACCCAGGGCAGGCAACTTTTCGTATAAACCTTGAGCCACATCCCAATAATCTTGGTGATCAGCCACCAAGCCGTTGCCATCAAGCCAAAATCGAGTGCCGCCCGGTATATCGAAAGACTGACCACGCCATTGAAATAGAAACCGCCATGACATAAAGATGCGCTGATCCTGTTCGATGATTTCAGTTATCACGAATCGAGGGGCGGTTAGGTTCTCAAACATGTGACCATAAATAGCCGCAATTGCACCAAGGCCCGTGACCTCATTAAACGGATCACAAAACCGGGCATCGTGCGCATAAACCTGATCCAGTGAAGCAAGCGAGTTGACACTCATGGCCTCAAACCAAACCGCTATCGCTTTTGCCCGAGGCGATACCCTTTGCAGCTGATCTTCGGCAATCATTGCCCTGTGGTCCTATGCAAAAGCGCAAAGCGCCAGCGATACGGCAGTCGGCTGATCCAGCGCAACATATTGGCAAAACCAAACGGAAACCGTATTTCAAACTGACCACGCGCCATGCCTTTCAAGATCGCAGCCGCTGCCGCCTCAGGCGTCATAAGGCCCGGCATCTCAAAGTCGTTTTTATCCGTCATGGGCGTTTTAACAAATCCTGGGCTTATCAGATACACCGATAAGCCCTTTGGTGCGAGCTCAAAATACAAGGTCTCGGTGAAGTTTTGAAGTGCCGCTTTGGTGGCCCCATAAACAATCGCGCGAGGCAAGCCGGTATAGCTGGAAATGCTACCAATCACCGCAATACCGCCACGTCTTTGCGCCAACAGGCGTGGGGCCAGCAATGAAACCGCTTGATAGACGCTCAGCACGTTCAAGGCGTAACTGGCTTTGGCTTGGTCCATATCAAGATCCCAAACATGCTGCGGATCGTAGCGCGCCGCGCCAAGCACGACCAAATCCAACTCACCGAGGGATTGAGTTGTACGGGTAATGGCAGGCTCCCAAGCCATTTCGTCAGAGGCATCAAACGGCACGACAACCGCGTTAGCGTGATCAGCGGCCAACGCCAAAAGCTTGTCTTCGCCGCGAGCCGAGATAGCCACTTTCGCGCCAGCGGCCAATAACGCCAGTGCCAAGGCTGCCCCAATTCCGCTAGACGCACCAACGATCCAAACCCGCCGATCAGTCCAGTCGCGTATGGGCTGGTTCAGTGGCTGACCGATCATGGTTGCGTCCGTTTTTTAAAGAACAAACTTACTTCGCCCAAATCAAAGCCAAACTTTGACATCACCGATCGATTCATCATGGTGTTTTCGTCTAGTTGCCACATCCAATCATCAAAGTTCACGTCGTACACTTTTCCATCAACGGGTAGCTGCAAAACATATTTCCAGTGCAAAGCATTGCCAGCCACCTTACCAATGGCCTCGCCTTTGACGTCATCGGCCGTACCGCGCCATGTGCCATCAGGCTGTTGAATCAAGGTCCATACTCGGCGCTGTTTTTCACCATCCGAGTACGTGAAATACTCATCTAGCTGTCCTTTGGTGGGGCTCTCCCATGAGGCAATGATCTCCACGTGAAAGCGTCTGACCAGTTCACCATTGCGCTTTTGGAAAATACCCCATGCATCCAAGGTACCATCAAAAAAAACAGGCAAATCAAGGGCAGGCTTTTGATCGGCATACGTCTGAACATCAACACCACCACACGCTGTCAATACAGCCGCGCTGGCTGAAGCCAGCAACACTTTAAGCTTATTCATAGAGACCCCCCAATCAGTCGTGAACGGAAAAAAGGCCGTGGCCATATGACCACTGCCGCCAATACTTTGAAGCCAATCGGTAACACCGCGTAAAGCAAAGACAAACGACCAGCGGTTTGCGGCTCGCCAGGCACATAGCCAAACGCGCTTAACAATGGCAGCGCAGCACCGGCGGCTAGTGCCAAAGAGAGTTTTGCAATCAGGGCCCAAACCCCGAAATAAAGGCCAGTGTTACTTCGCTGTGCAGGGGGAATAGCGTCAGCCAACATCGCTGGCGGCAGTGCCAAATCAGCACCAAGCGCCGCGCCTGAAACCAAGCAAACCATGGCGTAAGGCAACACGTCACCACTACCCAAGAAGGCGGCTGTGGCGAGCGCCGCACTGGCCAAAACCGAACCGGCTAGCCAGGCACGCACCTTACCCCAGCGGTCAGACAATTTGAGCCAGAGCGGTAACGTTAAAAGACCAGCAAGAAAGTAGACACCCAAAAACAGGCCCTCTTTGCCGGGCTGCTGCAACACGTCATCGACATAGAAAAGTATGAGGGTCGCAGGAATGGCCGCTGAGGTCGCGTTGAACAAATAAAACCAGTAAAGACGCCGAACGGCAGGCTGAGCCAAGGCACTACGCCAGTCGGGACGCTCGCGCGAAACAACCACAATCGGACGAACTGAAAACTTTAGCGTGACCGCCAAACCGAGCATCAACGCCACAATGAAAGCCACAGTAAAATAGCGGTAGCCTATTTCGGGGCCATGCTGAGCCACCCAAATCGCCGGCAATACCGAGGCGAGAACCACACCAAACACACCACTGGCCTCGCGCCAAGCCGTGACTCGTGCGCGTCCAGCGAGATCATCGGTTAATCGCGCACCCCAGGCGAGATAACAAACGTTCATCAAACTATGCGCTGTATAAACCAAAATCAAGCTACCAGCCATCCACAATAACAAGGCGTTCTGCCCTTGAACCGTGGGCGCAAATAGCAGCGTAAAACCTGCAGCCAAAGCCACGGCTGAACCCATCAACAAAATCGACCAACCATGCCGGTAGCGAGTCAGCCAATCAACCAAGCGGCCAATCAACGGATCTTGCAACGTGTCAACCAACCGCACCAACAATAAAGTTAGGCCGATGGCTGTCAACCCAACACCCAAGGTTGCGCTGTAAAATTTCGGGGCCACCATATAAATCGGCAGCATCGCCATGGCCAGCGGAAACGCCAAGGCACTGTAGGCCACAAGTGACCATTGGCGTATCACTGTGTCAGCCCAAGCAAAGACAGACGCAAGTCAGGCTCGGTTGTTTGCGGATCCAACCAAATCGAAAAGAACGCCCGCGCCAGTGCCTCATCAACCTGACCAGTCAATTGATTGTTATAAAAAAAGACCGCTCCATTTCCGGGCATGTAAATGCCAGTCAGCGAATCGCCTTTGTTGACGTCTGCAAACACTCGTCGCAGTTTGTCTGACCAATCCGGATGTTGAGCCACATCAACACCCAATTCGCGCATTTGATCAATCGAGGCATCCACAATTTGGTCGCGTGAAACATTACGGGCGTAAGACAAGCGCAACGCAAAAGGCTCTGTCGCATCGTATTTTCCGTTCGAAGACCAAAGGGTCGCGTCATAAATCAAAAAACCCCAGCGACGAAACTGCCCTTCGCCCACGGGTTTTGGTGTCGGTAAAAAAGCATCCCAAGCTGACGTCACTGAGAACTCGGGCGCTCGGGCCGTGTTTTCTGTGCTGGCTTGCGCAGACGGCAACAAAGCCAACATAAAGAGGCTCATGACCATCAAAGAAAAACGCGAGCGCCCGCTAAACCAGCGTCTTGTTAACGCTATTGCCGTGCTGAAAGTAGCCATTGTTTGACATCCGTTCGTTGTTCAAGGAATCCTGCCTCGCAATAAACCAAATACATTCGCCAAATACGCACAAATGACTCATCAAAGCCTAAAGAACGAACAGAAGGTAACTCGGCTTCAAATTTCTCAAGCCAGAGCCTCAGGGTACGGGCGTAGTCCAATCCAAATGAGTAAACGTGACGAACCTCTAACTGAGCCGTCTGCGCAAGGGCTTGAAAGCGACTTGGGCTAGGCAACATACCACCTGGAAAAATGTATTGCTGAATAAAATCGGTCGCACCAACATAGGTATCAAAGCGCTCATCAGCAATATCAATGGTCTGAATGGCAGCAAACCCGCCTGGTTTTAAACAACGGCGTAATTTGTCAAAAAAAGCACGCCAATGACGCAATCCAACCGCCTCAAACATCTCAATCGAAACAATGTGATCAAACTGACCGTCAACATCGCGGTAATCGCAGATCGACAGGTCAACTTTGTCAGATAAACCTGCCTTAGCCAAGCGATCACGAGCCCAAACCAATTGCTCATCGGAGAGCGTGATACCCGTCACTTGCAAACCACGTTCAGCCGCGCGCTGCGCAAAACCACCCCAGCCACAGCCTATTTCAAGAATATGCTGACCGGATTTGGCACCCACTTGGTCAAGCAGACGGTCGTACTTGGCGTTTTGAGCCGTGGACATATCCTGTGCTTCTGACTCAAAAATGGCTGACGAATAACTCATGGTGGAATCTAACCACAACCGATAAAAGTCATTACCGAGATCGTAATGCGCCAAAATATTGCGGCGGCTACCACGCCGATTATTATCACGCAGCACCCAATGAACCAAACGCTTAGCCAACAAGCCCCACCACGTGCCATTGACTGTGTCGACTGCGGCCTCGTTTTGAATGGCCAAGCGAAACAGACTCAGTAAGTCCGGGCAATCAACCCACTGCTGGCGATAGGCATCGGCAAATCCGACATCACCCTTTCGCATGATGAGACTAGCCACGCGCCAGTCGTTGATCTGCAATTGCGCATGTGGCCACTGCCCCTGTTGACCAAACAATTGGCTGCGGCCTTGAGGATCAATCAGGGTCAGCGACCCCACCTGTAAGTGAGACAACATGGCCACAAAACCGCGGGCGGCCAGCGGTAACTCTCTGACTGGCAGTCGGTTCGTGGTGTATTCGTTGGCGTTCATCATAGAGATCTCTGATTGGTCGTGACTTCTTCTGTGGGTAAATCGGGAAGCCGGTGAAACTTGGCACCACGGCGCCAAAGTTTTAACGCTTGCCAATGGATACGAACCATGACACCAAATGTCATCAAGGGCATGCGTAACATAGCGGCAAATAACGCGCTGGTGCTAAATGGCTGGGCCTCGGTGGCAATCGCCGTGTGAATCAGTGGCTCAGGCCGTGTTTCATCATCGTAATAATCAATAGTCATCCGCGTTAATTTTTGGTTGACCACATACTCAAATTGATAGCGCCCCGCCACCGGGCAAAAGGGCGACACATGGAAAACCTTTTCGCAGGTCATAGACGCATCACTGTTAATGGACCCACCCTCTGGGTTGGTCAACACGTAGTGATGATGCTGACCGAAGGTGTTGTTCACTTCGGCGACGATAACGCGCAAAATTTCTGCCTTGTCATACAAGTACCAGAAACTCACGGGGTTAAATACATAGCCCAAGAGCCTGGGAAAGCACTGCAGCCAAACCGCGCCACCTGGCATGGCAACACCGGCATGCTCGGTGGTTGCTTTGAGCCAATCCATCAGATCCCCGCCATCCCGAAACCCGTGATCGGCATTCATCAAACTCACCGGACGCGAGCGATTAACCCCAAATAACCAGCTATTGTGTCTGGCTAGGTCTTGCGGCCTGTCCATTCTCGCTTGCAAACAAAACAATCGGTACACGAAGGGGTGAACAAACGGCCTGAAACGCTTGTGCATCACATGGGCGCGAGCCAGCCGTAACACAGGCTCAGTGGTATGTGGTGGGCTATGCATGTTCATTGACCACCCACGGGATGGGCACATCAAAATCACGAACCACGGCTAATGCGGACTTCAACCCATCTTCATGAAAACCATAACCGCACCAAGCACCACAGAACCACACGCGGTCTTGGCCCTGAATGTCAGGCAGACGTTGCTGAGCATCAATAGCAGCCTGGTCCATCACAGGATGCGAGTAGCCGATTCTTCGAATCAATTTGTCGGCTGCCGGGGGTTCGTAAGGATTCAAAGTCACCATGACGGGTGTTTTAAAAGGCAAGGGCTGCAACAAATTAATCAAGTAAGTCACTGCCACCGGGCGCTCTTGAGACAATCCTCGGGCCTGGTCGCCAGCGGCTAAGTAATTCCAGGCCGACCAAACTTTTTTACGTTTGGGCAACAAGGCGGCGTCAACATGCAAGTAGGCCTCATTGTTCTGGTAGCGGAACCCGCCAAGCACCCGAGCCTCATCGGGCCGGGCGTCGAGCACGCTCAAGGCAGTCGGCGCGTGGCAAGCCATCACCACCGCATCAAAGGTCTCAATGCCACGTTCACTGCGGATTTCAACGCCTTTTGCCAATCGAGTCACGTGGTGGACAGCGCAGTTCAAGCGCGTGTCTTGTATCTGCGGCAACATCGCATTGACATAGACCCGTGAGCCCCCCACCACGGTGCGCCATTTGGGACGACCTTCAACTTGTAACAAGCGATGGTTTAAGCAAAACTGCAAAAAGGTTGCCGCAGGAAACCCCAAAATATCTTTGACGGATGAAGACCAAATGGCTGCCGCCATCGGCAACAGGTACCACTGTCGCATCGGCCAGTCGTAATGGTGTGCGTCAAGCAGCTCACCGAGCGTCGTTTGCGTTTGACGCGAAGCGGTCAGATACGCGCCAGCGGACTTGTTAAAGCGCATGATTTGCGCCAACATTTTCAAAAATCGAGGGCTGAATAGATTTTTCTTTTGGGCAAAAACAGTTCCAAGATTGGTACCGGCCCACTCAAGATCGATGTCTCGGATCGAGACACCAAATGACATTTCACTGCTATGAACGGGGACTTTAAGGTATTCGAACATGGCAATCAGGTTCGGATAAGTCAATTCGTTATGCACCAAAAATCCAGTGTCCACCGGATGGGTCATGTTTTCTAAGTGGACATCCACCGTGTTGGAATGCCCCCCGAAGTAAGCCCCAGCTTCGAACAAAGTCACGTGGTATCGCTGCGCCAAAAGCCACGCGCACGCGAGCCCAGAGATGCCGGAACCGACCACCGCAATCTTATCCCCAGGTGACAGCGATTGTCGACGGGCTAGAGTGACTGTTTGTTGATCCATATGCACTAGAGTTGCGCGCTTAAGTTTAGGAGCGCCGCACGTAGCGCTGGCGCTTTGGTTTCAGGATCGAGCCAAACAGACGCGAATGCAGGCACAAAATCCGGCTCAACGACCCCACCAAGGTATTGATCATTCGAGAAAAAAGTCACCGCGTGATTGGGCTCAAACAAGCCAATCAATCGGTCGCCTAAACCGACATCAGGTAGGACGGCACTTAGTTGCTGACCCCACTGGACGGCGCGAATCGGATCCACATCAGTTAAGCGAATCATCTCTGCAACCGAGGTCTGCGCGATTTGAGCCGCCGACACGTTACGCAGATAGTTCAGGTCTAGGGCAAAAGGTGCCAAAGTGTTGAAACCTGTCTCGATCGCGCTGGCGCTCAATGGCTGTTGCACCAAGAGCGATACCTCGTAAACCCGAAAGACACTCCATGTGAACAGGCCCCGGCCTTGGACGACCCAGTCGCCGTGGCAGCGCTGCCTCAAAGCGTGTGGCAATTCCTCAGGGCTCGCATAGGCGTGCTGGGCATCGTCAAACAGTCCGGATACGGGCATAATAGGCCTCTGGTTTTGTGCTGTGTCTGTCTTAGTAGGGCTCAAAAACCCTGATTCATCTCAAGAGACACTAAGGTAGCTGCTGTGATGATAACTTTTGAATGATCAATCATGAGACGTTTACTGACAAACTTATCGAATTGCTGAAACCGTAATTAGATTCAATGCATACTATGCAGTATAAAAAATGAACTGACAAGTTCAATGTCGAATTTGATGGCTAACCACCCTTTATTTGGTTGAAATACGGACTCTACCCATGACCCTTACAGCGCCCAATAAACTGTCATTCAAGCAACAGCAACACCAATTTCGCGAGGACGCCATCCTAGATGCCGTCAACCGTTTACTGGCGCAAAAAGGCTACGACTTGATGACGATGGACGAAGTGGCCGCCGAAGTAGGTATTGCCAAAGCCAGTCTTTATAAGCACTTCGAATCAAAGGACAGTCTGGCTGCCGCCTCTATGACGCGTTTCTTAGAAGAGGCGGTCGCGATGGCGCAAGCCCTACCAAGTCACATGTCGGCCCTGCACAAGCTTAAATCAGTGGTTCGATGGGCGGTGACGATTCACTTAACCGGCACGATGCCATCATTGCCCTCAACGCGCTCAAGCATCCAACAAACGTTGCTCTCCCACGAACCCTACGTGCGACAGCTTGAGACACTGACCGAGCAACTCGGCGATTGGATCACGCAGGCCCAAAGCAAAGGCGACCTTTCAGCCGCGTTGCCTGGCGAGGTCATTCTGTACACGATCTACGCCCGTTCTTGCGATCCTGTGGCCGATTTTCTGAAGAATGGCGGCGCCTTCAGTGACGCTGACATCGTTGACCTGCTGGTGCATACCTGTTTTGAAGGCATGACAAAACCACCCCACTGTTCAGACTAACGACACTGAGCCTAAGCGCGAGCGCGCTACACTGTCGTCCCATTCAATGTTGCTTTCGGGCTAGGTGTTTTACGCAATGTGGTTTAGAAATCTCAAAATTTTTCGTCTGACCCCCCATTGGGCTGACCGTGCCGAAACCATCGGTGAAACACTGAAATCGCATGCTTTTGCCAGCAGCGACGATTTATCAGCGACAGCGCTCGGCTGGGTTGCCCCGCGTGAAAACGACGACAGACTGGCGGTACCGGTTCAGGGCCAGTACCTACTGGCGTTGCGCTTGGAGAAAAAACTCCTACCCGCAACGGTTGTGAACCAAGAAACCAAAGCCCGTGCCTTGCTCATGGAGGCCGAACAAGGCTATAAACCAGGGCGCAAGCAGATCAAAGACCTCAAACAAACCGTCACCGATGAGCTGATGCCGCGCGCGTTTCGGATCGCACGCGATATTCATGTTTGGGCCGACCCCATCAACCGATGGCTGGTTGTTGATGCCGCCTCGAGCGGGCAAGCCGAAGAAGTGTTGTCAGCCTTGGGCAAAGCACTCTACCCTTATCCGGTCGAGCCTTTGCAACTGTCGCACTCGGTGGCTGGTCTGATGACAAACTGGATGATTGCTGGCACAGCCCCCGATGGCTTCACACTTGAACCAGAAAGCCAATGGCAATCAACCAGCGACAGTGCCGCCGTCATCCGATATACCCGTCATGAACTGAGTCAGGACGCCATCACCCGTCATGTTCAAGCGGGCTACCAGTGCACACGCTTAGCGCTCACTTGGCAGGATCGCATTGGTTTTGTGCTCACGGACACGGCCGATTGCAAACGAGTCAATGCGCTAGACATCCTTCAGGACAGATCAAATGCTCAAGCGGCTGCAACGCCTGAAGAAAAACTTGATGGCGACTTTGTGCTGATGACAGCCGAACTCAATCAGCTGCTGGTAGCGTTGACCGAGGCCCTTGGCGCCAACCTAAACACCACAGCCACCCAATAGCCACCCAACAGCCAACGATTGAGACAAGCACAACATGATTGAGGGACTAACGCCACGTTTGGTGCTGAACGCTGAATTACCAGACTTGGTTGAAATAGAACTGACCGTTACCGACCTCACCAACCCAGAACCCAGCCACGACGTCTTTACGCTCACGGTTTTGTTGTTGGTTGGACCACCTGACCCTAACGCATTGGTCTATTTGGTGCCTCGTGCGGTATTTGAAAGGGGTGCACCCGTGCATGTTGGTGCACTCACTGGTGCTGATGATCAAACAGAGGCCTTACTTGAGATATTGGAGGTGATGGCGCCATCGGACATTGTTGTTTTTCTATGTGAAAGTACCTTGACGGTCATGGCAGCCCGTCAATCGTTAGGTTTGGCTTCGCCTGCAGCCCCATCGACTTGATCCGAAGTGCCAGCGGGCTGTTCTCTCAGATTCATGAACAAATCCCAAGCCACCATAAACAAGGCAGCGATCAAGGGCCCTGCCACGAATCCGCTAAGACCAAAGAGCGTCAAGCCTCCTAGCGTAGAAATCAGCACCAAATAATCTGGCAGGCGAGTGTCTTTACCCACCAAAATGGGTCGCAACACATTATCAACCAACCCGATAACCAGCACACCAAATAGCGTCAATATGATGGCATCACCGATCGCACCTGTCGCCAAAAAGTAAATCGCCACTGGCGCCCAGACCAAGCTAGCCCCCACCGCGGGCAACAATGACAAAATCGCCATCAGGGTCCCCCAAAGGATCGCTGACGGTATGTCCAAAATCCAGAAGATCAGGCCGCCGAGCGCACCTTGAACGGCCGCCACGGCCACGTTGCCCTTGATCGTGGCGCGCACAACGGTCGCCAACTTATCAAGAAACTGTTCTTTTTGATTGGCCGTTAAAGGCAGCCCTCTTCTAACTAGGGACGAAAGGCTTGCGCCATCACGAAGCAAAAAGAACAACAGATACAGCATGATGGCCAGACTTAACACAAAGAGGAACGTGTTTTGTCCCACATTGATCGCTTGGTTGCCCACCACACGTACGGCTTGCGCAGCGAACCGCGACACGTAAGACTTGATGGCCTCAACATCGGCCAGACCCGCGCGCTCTAACCACGGCCGAGCAAACTCAGGCAAAGCATTAAAAACCTGTTCAAACTGGTCACCAATATTAAATTGACCAGCCTGAACCAGTTGATAAAGTTCAATCACCTCGGAGGCCACCGACTGCACCAAAAACCCCATGGGTAACAAGACCATCAAAACAATCACCAATAACATGATGAGGCTGGCCAAATTAGGAGAACGCGGCAGGCGAAACAACAAGCGTCGCTGTAGCGGCGCAAACAAAATAGCAATGACGATTGCCCAAAAAATCGCAGCCATGAAAGGCGTGAGTAGCCACACGAAGGCCAAAGAGATCGCAATCAGTAACGCCAAGAAGGCGCGATGGTGTGTCATTTCGTTCGTCAATTGATGCCTAAAAACAATGCGCCGTTAAAGTGGAATCAGATCATTTGCACCAACAGCATACCAATGCCAGAATACATTTTTGTCATTTTTGCCAAAAATGCGAGTCAATCGCAGCGCAGCTAACATGACAGCTGGCTTCAGCCGATAAATAATTTATATTGGTTAGATCATCAGCACGCGCTTAAACAAAAGGACGTCTACATTACGTGCCATTTAAAAACAGGAGCCTCAAATGATCGTCGCCTGTCCCCACTGTCAGAAAAAAAATCGCTTGCCGGTTGATCGGTTGGGTGAATCACCGGCTTGTGGTGTTTGCGGCAAACCCATGCTAGCAGGCGTGCTGTCATTGGATGCCAGCGCCTTATCCGAATTAACTCAAAAGCCAACCAACGCTCAAGCCCAGGCCATACCCGTGATGGTGGACTTTTGGGCGCCATGGTGTGGGCCTTGCCTGCAGTTTGCTCCCACCTTTGCCAATGCTGCCAATCAACACGGTGGCCACATGGTATTTGCCAAGGTCGACACTGAAGCCCATCAAAGCGTGGCCATTGCTCACCAAATACGTTCAATCCCGACCTTGATTGTTTTTCATCACGGCCAATCGATTCAACGCGTTAGTGGTGCACTGGCACCCTCGGCGCTAGCGCAACTCGTGGCACAGGTACTCGAGAAAAACAGAACTTAGAAAATGTCGCGCGGTATCAATCACTTACTGCAACCAAACAATACGCAGCAAATTGGTCGTGCCTGACACCCCAAATGGCGTGCCAGCTGCCACCAAAACCGCCCGACCCGGCTCACCAAAGCCGTGGCGTTTAACCGCTGCCGTGGCGTGGGTCACGATTTCGTCCGTATCGGTCACGTCAGCCGCTTGCGTTGAATGCACGCCCCATACCAAGGTTAGGCGTCGAGCCACACTGATGTGTGGCGTTAAGCTCAAAATCGGTGTGCGTGGTCGCTCATGAGCCACCCTGAGGGCACTCGACCCTGAAGACGTAAAAGCAACGGTTGCTGCCACCGGTAATGTTTCAGCCACGGTTCGAATCGCCGCCGAAATGGCATCTTGAGTGGTCGTGTCTCGATAAGACTGGACCGCTTGCATCGTCAAGCGCTGCAAGGGATCGTTTTCTGTGGCTCGCAGGATGCGATCCATCATGGTGACAGCCGCCACCGGGTAGCTCCCAGTGGCTGACTCAGCCGACAACATGACCGCATCGGCCCCATCATAAATCGCACCCGCAACATCGCTGACTTCGGCTCGCGTGGGTACGGGTGATGAAATCATCGATTCAAGCATTTGGGTGGCCACGACCACTGGCTTACCGATCTCGCGGCAAGCACGAATGATACGTTTTTGAATCACTGGCACATCTTCTGGCGCACACTCAACACCCAAATCACCACGTGCCACCATCACGCCGTCGCTGGCGGCAATGATGGCCTCGAGTGATTCAATCGCAGCGGGCTTTTCGAGCTTGGCCATGGTCCAAGCGCGACCAGCCACGATGGCCTTGACCTCTTCAATGTCTTCCGGTCGTTGCACGAACGACAGCGCTACCCAATCCACACCCAACGACAAGCCAAATTCCAAATCTTGCCGATCTTTGTCTGTCAACGCAGACATTGGCAAAATAGCGCCAGGGACATTGACGCCTTTTCGGTCTGACAACACGCCATCATTGAGCACTTCGACCTTGGCCGAATGCGCATTGGCCTGGAGAACCCGCAATCGAACCTTGCCATCATCGATAAGCAGATCGTCGCCAGCCTTGATGGCTGCAAAAATTTCTGGGTGCGGCATTGGCAAGCGCACCGCATTACCCGGTGTGGGGTCAAGATCGAGCCCTAGCTTTTGCCCAGTGGTCACGGCAATCTTGCCGCCCTCAATAGCGCCTAGTCTGAGCTTTGGTCCCTGTAAATCCATCAAAATCCCGACAGGACGCCCAACCTCACTTTCAATTTCGCGCACTAACTCATAACGGGCTTGGTGATCCGCATGGGTGCCATGACTAAAATTGAACCGAAATACGTCAACGCCCGCCTTAAACAGTGCGAATATCATCTTTCGATCAGTGCTAGCAGGCCCAAGGGTCGCCAAAATTTTGGCATTACGGGCACGGTGCGAAATCGCGTCTAGCGTCATGAGCCACCTCGGGCAATGGATAGGGTTTTAATGTCTTTGAACCAATACGCTTAGATTAAGCCATCGAATGACAAAGATCGCAACCGATGCGCGCCAACAACATTTTTTTAAAAAAAAAACCCACCAAAATGATGGGTTTTGTGGCCTCAAGAGGGTGCAATTATCCCAGTCGGGCCTCTAGCTCACCGCGAATTTTGAGTAAATTTGGCGGCAACCCTTCGGCAAGCGTCTCAAACAGTTCGTCATGTAACTTGAATTCCTGCTTCCAAGCATCTGTCTCGATTGATGTGATCGCCTTAAACAAATCCTCAGAGAAATTCAATCCCGACCAATCCAAGTCCTCATAGCGTGGCGTCACACCAAAGACGTGCTCAATACCGCCAGCATTGTTTTCAATACGCGCGAGCATCCACTTCAGAACGCGGGCGTTTTCACTGAAGCCTGGCCAAACAAATCGGCCCTGCTCATCGGTACGAAACCAATTGACGCAGAAAATCTTCGGCAATGCCACACCAGTGGCCTCAATCTGCGCACCCAACTGTAGCCAATGAGAGAAGTAATTGGACATGTTGTAACCACAGAAAGGCAACATGGCAAATGGATCACGACGAACGACACCCTGCTTACCCATGGCAGCCGCTGTGGTCTCTGATCCCATGGTTGCTGCCATGTAGACACCCTCTTCCCAACTGCGTGCCTCAGTGACCAGTGGCACCGTCGATGAGCGTCGACCACCAAAGATGAAGGCGTCAATTTCAACACCAGCGGGGTCATCCCAAGCTTCATCCAAAACAGGGTTTTGAATGGCGCTAACGGTGAACCGAGCATTGGGATGGGCCGCCTTGATGCCGTCCTTTTTTGCCACTTCTGGCGTCCAATCGTTGCCACGCCAGTCAATGCAATGCGCCGGTGGTGTTTTGGTCATGCCTTCCCACCAAACGTCACCGTCATCGGTCAGCGCCACATTGGTGAAGATCACGTTCTCTTTAAGCGATGCCATGCAATTAAAGTTTGACTGCTCGTTGGTTCCGGGCGCGACACCGAAGTAACCGGCTTCCGGATTAATGGCGCGCAATCGACCATTGGCGTCGGGTTTGATCCAAGCAATATCATCACCAATGGTGGTTATTTTCCAGCCCTGGTCAGACAAGCCAGCCGGTGGAATCAACATCGCAAAATTTGTTTTCCCACAGGCCGATGGGAAAGCCGCAGCCACATGGTACTTCTTGCCCCAAGGCGCTTGCACCCCAAGGATCAGCATATGCTCGGCTAACCAGCCTGGTGAGTCTGCCTGATCAGCCGCCGCCCGGCCCATCGTCGACGCAATTCGCAAGGCAAAGCATTTTTTGCCCAACAGCGCATTGCCACCATACCCGGATCCGTAAGACCAAATCTCGCGCGTTTGCGGAAAGTGAACAATGTACTTGGTACTGTTGCACGGCCATGCCACGTCAGCTTGACCCACAGCCAATGGGGCGCCAACCGTGTGAACACAGGGCACAAACTCGCCGTCAACACCAAGGACGTCGTAGACGGCACGACCCATGCGGGTCATCAATCGCATGTTGACCGCAACATAAGCGGAGTCACTGAGCTCAATGCCAATTTGAGCAATGGGAGAACCCAAAGGCCCCATCGAAAAAGGAACCACATAAAGCGTTCTGCCCTGCATACAACCGTCAAATAAGCCGTCTAGCGTTTGACGCATGTCATCAGGCGCCATCCAATTGTTGGTCGGGCCGGCATCTGACTGGTTTGGGGTACAAATGAAGGTTCGATCTTCGACCCGTGCCACGTCATCCGGTGCCGAGCGAGCCAAAAACGAATTCGGGCGTTTTTCCGCGTTTAAGGCAATGAGCGTGCCCGCAGCCACCATCTCAGCGCACAGTTCGGCGTACTCTTGCTCAGAGCCGTCACACCAGACGATGCGTCTTGGTTTGGTCTTGGCGGCGATTTCAGCGACCCAGCGCTTCAAACCTTCGTGTTTGACATAATCCGGCGCATTGACGTTCATTGTCTCTACCATTTTTTTGTGTCGGTTTTCAGATCAAGAAGCGTGAATATTAGCACCGTGAAACAGTCCCGCGTGCCCAATCATGAGACACGACCATGGTCTTAGCCGTAAACCCCTGATTTTTCAGCGCTCTGCACAAACAAATCGGCACCGGTTACGATTCGTCATCGCATTACCAAATACTTCAGAGGATCGTGAATGGCTCAGGGCAACGCTCAAGACGACGAATCGTTTGGCAGCATGACGCGTGCACTTATTCCGCTTTTGGCAGTGGCGGCGGTGGCGGGTGTTTTGGTGGGCTTGGTTGGCGGCAGTTTTCACTGGCTGCTGACACACGGCGGCGCTGGTTTCTTGGCACTGCTCGCGCACTGGAAAACAAACGGTTTTTTGGGTCTGCCCGGCTGGCTTGCCGCCATGGTGGTCGTTGCCACGAGTGTGGCCATCGCTCGCTGGTTGGTCACCTACGCGCCAAGCGCCGCCGGCAGCGGCGTGCAACACGTTGAAGCGGTTATGCGCGAACAAGCCGAACCAGCCCCACTACGTGTACTGCCGATCAAATACCTCGGCGGTTTGTTAGCCATGATCCCGGGTTTGGCACTTGGCCGCGAAGGTCCAACCATTCAAATGGCCGCTGTTATCGGCACACAGTGCGGCAGATTATTCGGCTTCAGTCAGAGCGATCGATCGATGCTGTACACCGCGGTTGCCGGTTGCGGCCTATCGGTGGCTTTCAACGCGCCGCTGTCTGGCGCGGCCTTCGTCATTGAAGAGGTGGCGCACCGCACGACCATGCGCCGCGTGCTGACAACCTTGGTTGCCATTGCCACCGCCATGGCAGTTTACCGGAGCTACTTTGGTAATGAAGTCGAATTTCTGGTGAGCGATTTTTTAACCACCAGCACGGTTGATCTAATGCTATTCGTCGTTTTTGGGGCTTTGGTCGGTGGCTTGGGCGTGCTTTATAACAAGAGTGTCTTATTGGGTTTGAATCTTTTTAACAATACCGCCCGCAAAGTCTCTCCTGTGGTCAAAGCAGGCGTCATTGGCGCATTGATTGGGCTGGTGGCTTATTGGCAACCGCAATGGGTCGGTGGTGGTGAGTTGCAGGTCAACACCATTTTGGCGGGCCAACTGGGCATGAGTGCGTTATTGGTGTTGCTACTGGTGCGTTGGGTGCTGGGACCTTTGTCCTATTCGATGGGAACACCCGGCGGGTTGTTCGCACCGCTATTGCTTGTCGGGGCGGCAACCGGTGCGTTGTTTGCCTCAGGCGCCAACGTTATCATGCCCGCCACTGACTTGCTGAGCCCAAGCGCCTTCGCGCTGGTTGGCATGGCGGCTTTTTTTACCGCGGTGGTTCGTGCTCCCGTGACGGGTATCTTATTGATCTGTGAGATGAGTGGCACGGTTTCTCTCATGATTCCATTGCTGATTGCCAGTGTGATGGCCGCTTTGGTCGCGAGCCTCTTGCGCGGCGAACCGATCTACGACTCACTTCGTACACGCATGGGCTTGAGTGCTGCGAAAAACTGATCGGTTGCCACCGACCACGTGAACTGGTTTGCGCGAGCGGTGGCTTTATCGCGCGAAATATCAAGACAAGCCAGGCAAGCTGCCCGTAAGTCCTCATCCAAAACGCCAGCACCGCTTTGCCCCACCACATCAATCGGTCCCATGACAGGGAACGCGGCAACCGGTAAGCCGCAGGCCATGGCTTCTGCCATGACCAACCCAAAAGTATCGGTCAGACTTGGAAACACAAAAACGTCAGCTTGGCTGTAAAGATGAGCCAATTCATCTTGTGAGACCACACCAATGTACCTGGCATTGGGGTACTTTTTCTTCAAAGAAGTCGTCATGGGACCTTCACCAGCCACCCATTTTTGACCCGGCAAATCCAAGCGTAAAAACGCTTCAACATTTTTTTCTATAGCCAATCGACCGGCATAGAGAAAAATCGGATTCATTTTATTGGGTGGTTTTTGCTCAATCCGCGGGTAAAAGATCGCATGATCCACGCCCCGCGTCCAATGCACCACGTGGCGAAACCCTCGCGTGCGTAGGTCTTCAACAATCGCTGGGGTTGGGGCAAGCACCGAACTTGCCGCGGCGTGAAAGCGCCTAAACAGTGCGTAAGACCAACTTAAAGGAACACCAATGCGGGCATTAACGTATTCAGGAAAACGCGTGTGGTAAGCCGTGGTGAACGCCCAACCACGCTTTAGCGCCGCACCACGAGCTGCCCACCCCAATGGGCCTTCAGTGGCGATATGCAAGGCATCAGGATTGATGGCTTCGATCATTTGTTGCACCCGCCCGCGGGTGGTCAATGACAAGCGTATTTCCGGGTAACTCGGACACGGCAAGGTCTTAAATGCCTGCGGCGTCAGCATCTCGACCTCAATGCCCAAGTCTTGTAAGTGGGTGCGGGTATTGCCAAGCGTTCTCACCACCCCATTGACTTGGGGCTTCCAGGCATCGGTCACGATCAAGAGTTTTTTAATGGCTTGGGCCTTAACTTTGTTGGGCAAAGGGGTTTGCAGTAAGGTTTGAATCGGCTGTTGAACGGTCATCTTCAGTTTCCTTTTCACCGGCTTGGGCGCGATAAGGCCAATGGATCAATTTGAGCTCGCCTTCGTGGGTCTCAACAAGTGCCGACAGGCTTTCTACCCAATCGCCATCGTTGCAATACAGGACGTCCTCAATCATGCGAATTTCGGCTTTGTGAATGTGTCCGCAAACCACGCCATCAAACCCCCGGCGGCGCGCCTCATTGACCAAAACTTGTTCAAACTCGGTGATAAAGGACACGGCGTTTTTGACACGATGCTTCAAATACTGCGACAAAGACCAGTAAGACATCCCCAGCCGGTGACGGGTACGGTTATACGCATCATTGAGTTTGAGTATCAGTGTGTAGAGGCTATCGCCCAAATACGCCAACCACTTGGCGTGCTGAATGATCCCGTCGAAAAAGTCACCATGGGTGACCCATAACTTACGTCCATCGAGTAAATGGTGAGTGGTTTCGTTAACGATGCGGATTTCACCAAAAGCCATGCCAATGAATTGACGCAAGACTTCATCGTGATTACCCGCCACATAGGTCACGCGAGTGCCCTTGCGAGACTTGCGCAACACTTTTTGCACCACATCGTTGTGAGATTGCTTCCAGTACCAATTCTTTTTAAGTTGCCAGCCGTCAATGATGTCACCGACCAGATACAGCTCCCAAGACTCATTGAAGCGTAAAAAATCCAGCAAAAATTCCGCCTTGCATCCCGCTGTACCCAAGTGCACGTCGGAAATCCAGATGGCCCGGTAGTGAGCAGGAGCGCGAGCTGGTGTTGCAGGGTGAGGATCGTTCATGAGTCGTTATCATGCCCAGCCCTTTTGACAAGACCATGACACTTCAGTGACGTTTTGGTGACAACGACACAGGGCTCTTCGATCCTTTAAACCCCTGCCTTCGCCTATGTCATGCCAACGAATCAATGTATTGTTGAATCACGCTGTCATACGATGCGTCTGGCTTCAAACCGAGGGCCGCAGCGCGCGTGCATTCAAACTGCGCGGGCCAACCACCCACGATTCGGGCAATCGCCTCATCAGGCTCAAACCGTATTAGGTCAGCCGTTTCAGTGCCTGCGATATCGATAAGTGCTTGCCGCATTTGGGCAATGCTAACGGTCAGCGCCGGCAAGTTGATGGCCGTGCGCCCCTGCAAGTTCTCTCGTGAGGCTTGCATGACCGTCAAGATGCCTTTGATGGTGTTCTCTGGCGAAGCCAAGGCCACGCGAGTTTGGGGATGAACGGGACAGATGGTCTGTTCTCCTGCCAAAGGCTCTCGAATCATGCCAGACAAAAAACCAGAAGCCGCGCCATTGGGGCGACCCAGGCGAACAGACACGGTCATGAGTCGAGCCGCCCGCCCGTCGATAAAACCTTTGCGGGTGTAATCCGCAATTAACTGCTCACAAATAAATTTGTGAATACCATAGCTCGATTGCGGCACAGCCAGTGTACCGTCCGTGATGACGGCTGGCATTGGCACGCCTGAATCACCACCAAAGACCGCCACTGAACTGGCAAAGAACAATTGCGTCACTACCCCATGTTGTTCAGTTTGGCGCCTGAGGTATTCCAACAAATGCTCTGTGGTGGCCAGATTGGCGCGTAAGCCCAGAGAAAAGTCTGCCTCACACTCGCCCGATACGGCTGAGGCCAAGTGAAACACCACATCAAAAGGATAAAAAGGCGTGTCAAACAAAACCGGCAACGCTTCAAGCAAGTCACCCGTGTGCGTTGTGACTCGCGGATCACGACTAATGGCTGGGTCGCCCTGCTCAACGCGATCGGTCAGGACCAACGACACAATGGGTCGATTCGAAAGTGACCCAATTTCCAACAGGGTTTTGGCCAGCTTTGACCCTAAAAAACCAGCACCGCCGGTGATAAGAATGTTCATGTCAATAACTCACCATTAAATTTTTGTTTTTATCTCTGAAGGCCCGTCCACACCCGATGCCCCGATTGTTACCGGTACGATCTCAAATGCCAAAATCGCGGCTCGCTGCGCCTCGGGTAAAGCAACACTCGCCCCCAAAGCCGTGTCGACATAGACGTAGATCAATTCCCCTGTGGTCAAAAGCGCCTGATCCCGATACACCTCAATCACGAAACGCACGCTACTGCGACCGAGAGACGCCAAGCGCACACAAATATCGAGCATATCGTCGTACTTGGCTGGTGCATGATATTCAATGGTGGCTTTGCGCGCAAAGTACTGCGCACCCGAACTTTGCTGCGCCATCACGCTGGGCAGGCCCACAGCACGGGTGTATTCGGTAATGGCCACGTCGAAAAAGGTCAAGTAATGGCCATTAAAAACCACCCACTGAGGGTCGCATTCTGACCAACGCACACGGTGCTGGTGATGAAATGCAAAATCTGATCGCATGACTAATGGTTTCCTTCTGACTGGTACACCACCTTAGGCAAATGGCATGTGCAGAGACTAATATACGCTGGATGCGCTCACTCATTCTTACTCTTGATCGATGGTTGACCCGATTGTCCTTTGCTGTGGCCACCACACTGTTGGCCGTCATCAGTTGCTTGGGGCTCTGGCAGGTGACAACCCGTTTCATTTTGTCGCAACCCTCCGTGTGGACCGAGGAAGTGATGCGCCGCCTGCTGATTTGGTGTGTGATGCTGGGTATGGTGGTGGCGATTCGTCAAGGCGCACTCGTCTCAGTGGACTTGATGCTTCGCATCGCTAAAGGCTGCTGGCATGATGCACTGCGGCTTTTTATTGCGCTGGCGACTTTCTCTTTTTTAGCAACTATCTTATGGTTTGGCCTCTCACTGGCCTGGCGGGTTCGATTTCAGAGCTTTGCCAGTATCGAAATTTCTATGGCATGGGCTTATGCGGCAATACCGTTTGGCGCCGCCCTGGGCATGTTGGCCGTGGTTGCACACTACCTTGACCCACCGACACCGGTTCTGATGAACGCAGAGAACACCTTCACCGACTGAAGTAACGGATTTGCATGCCCATTACCCTGATAATCACGATGTTGCTGGGCTTCGCACTGAGCGTGTCGATTGCTGTATCCATTGGTGGTGCGGCGGTTCTGGGCTTGGCGGTGTTTGATAACAACCGATTGATCATGGCGCCCAAGGAGATGTTTAGCGCCATCGATAAGTTTCCGTTAGCGGCGATTCCGTTCTTTATCCTAGCTGGCAATTTGATGGAAAAAGGAGGTATTTCTGGGCGTTTGGTGGCGTTCGCCAAAAGTTTGGTGGGTGGTGTGCAAGGCGGTTTGCCCATGACCACCGTGCTGACATGCATGATTTTTGCCGCCGTGTCTGGCTCCTCAGTGGCCACCACATTCGCCATTGGCGCCATTCTCATTCCAGCCTTGGTTCGCCTCGGCTACCCCAGACCCTACACCGCGGCACTTCAAGCCACCTCGGCCGAACTTGGCGTGGTTATTCCGCCGTCTATTCCACTGATTTTGTTTGGTGTCGCCGCTGAGGTCTCGATTGGTGAACTCTTTATTGCCGGTGTGGTTCCTGGACTTTTGATTGGCGTGGCATTGATGGTGTTTGTTCATGTCTACTGCCGCATCAAGGGCTGGGGTAAGCACGATGGTGAAGGCCGTTTGTCGGTTCTTGCCGCCACGGGAAAAGCCGGTTGGGCCCTGCTCATGCCCGTCATCATTTTGGGGGGGATCTACGGCGGCATCTTCACGCCCACTGAAGCGTCGGTTGTTGCTGTGTTTTATGCGCTGTTAGTGGGTGCCGCCTTTCACCGTGAACTCGGTTGGCGCGATGTCGTCACGGCACTGCAGAAGTCCGTGATTTCTAGTGCCGTCATCATGTTCATCATCGCCAATGCGGGTCTGTTCGCCTTCATCATCACACGCGCTGGCATCCCAGACCAAATCGGCCAATGGTTAACCGTGGTCCTCAGTTCACCGGCGTTGTTTCTGATTGGCGTCAACGGTGCGCTATTTCTGATCGGCATGTTCATCGAAACCTCTGCGGCCATCATCGTGCTGGCCCCAATCTTGACACCCGTGGCCATGTATTTTGGTATTGACCCCATCCATTTTGGCATCATCATGGTGGTCAACCTAGCCCTTGGCATGATCACCCCGCCTTTTGGGGTGAACTTGTTTGCCGCCTGCACCGTGGCTCGCGTGTCGTTAGACAAAGTCATCAAGCACCTCATCCCGTTTGTGCTGGTGATCATCAGTTGCTTGATGCTCATTTCTTATGTGCCCAGTATCAGTTTGGCGTTGCGAGACTTGGTCTTCGCCCCCAAAACGGCACTGGTCATACCAGCACCAGCACCGGCGCTGACACCCAGCCTTGGCCCTTCTCCTGTTGGTCCTTCTCCTGTTGGTCCTTCTCCTGTTGGTCCTTCTCCTG
>CALBEY010000066.1 GCA_937888805.1 uncultured Burkholderiaceae bacterium | reverse complement strand
GCTTTGATGATTGAAGGTGACCACAACGGGTCACCTTCGTTTGGCATATCTCGACAACCAAAAGGGTTAAGCGCTCTATTTTCGACGACTAACCATCGCTTCCCAAGCGTCTTCCACCCAGTCACACAAAACAGCGCGCGTTTCGCGCGGATCAATAATGTCTTGAACCATAAATCGCTCAGCTGTTCTGAACGGAGAGGCAATACGGTGGTAGTAGTCTTCAATTGCTTGACGAGTGGCGTCCGAGTCATCTGCGTCTGCAATTTCTTGGCGATAAGCAGCCGCGACACCGCCCTCAATTGGGATCGAGCCCCATCGTGCCGAAGGCCAGGCAAACCGATGTAGTAATTGAGGAAAATACTTCGGTGAATGCAGGCCACCCGCCATGCCAAAGGCACGACGCATAATGATGGAAACCCACGGGACTTTAATTTCCTCGATCGTACTCAAAACACGAACAGCTCCCAATAGCGTCCCCCGCAGCTCAGCTTCTGGTCCAGTCGCGTTGCCCGGCTGATCAACCATATTGATTATGGGTAACCCAAAGGTGTCACAAAGTTTGACATGACGCTCCATTTTCCAAGCTGATGTTAGCGTCATCGCACCACCAGCAATTTTAGGATCGCTGCAAAGAATCCCCACTGGATAGCCATTAAGCCGACCAAGCGCCGTGATGCAAGAACCACCATGGTAGCGACCAATTTCAAATATCGAGTCCACATCAAAGATAGACTTCAAAATCTTCCGTGGATCAAAAATTTTACGACGATCCCTAGGGATTGCATCTTTTAGCCAATCATCAGCCCGATCAACCGGATCAGCATTTGAGAGCGGCTCGGCAAAGGTAGCCGCATGGCGTGGCAGATACGAAAGGAAGCGCCTGACTTGAGCAAACGCATCCTCTTCACTTTCAGCCTCGTTATGCACTAGACCGCTTTGTCGGTGCACCTTGTAGCCACCAAGGTCATTTTTGTGTATGTCGATCCCATAGGCTTGCTTTACAACAGGTGGTCCTGCCGCAAAAACCTGTGCTTGATCACGAACCATGACTGAAAAATGAGACATCAGCACCTTGATTGCACCGAGCCCAGCGCAGGCGCCAAGCGCTACTCCCACAACCGGGACCGTTTTTAACAAATCCACGACTGGCCAGTTGGGATAGCCTGGGATTTTGCTATGTCCGCTTTGCTCCAAAAGTTTGACACTGCCCCCCGCCGTGTCGACCAACCTTATGATGGGTAACCTCAAATCAAGGGCGAGCCGCTCGGCATATATCCACTTATCAGAAATGGTTCCCTCAGAAGACCCCGCTCTAATTGTGTAGTCATCAGCAGAGACAACAACTTTACGGGCTTGAATCTTGCCTGTGCCAATAATGGCATTAACAGGCGATAGGCCCTCAAAAAAACCCTCCGCTGTGTAGCGTCCTTTACCTGTGATTCGACCCAACTCGCGAAAAGTCCCTGTATCGAGCAGAGCATCTATTCTTTGTCTGGCGTTCAAAATGCCACGTGCTTCTAGTTTGGCCAGCGCCTCTGGGCCACCCATTGCAGCGGCCTGTTGACGCCGTGCCTGTAACTCGCCAAGTTCTAGTGCCCACTCGCCATCCACCGATAGCGGCGGCTTTTCGTTTGGTTCCATTGCTTTAGTCAAGTGACATCCCCTCATCCAAAAGTAAATTTCTCACTGCGCCCGCACAATACGACGAGCAATCAGCTCATCGATCTGTGCGTCAGCTAGCCCCATTGAAGACAGAATTTGTCTTGAGTCCTGACCCAAGTCTGGGCCTGTATGCCGAATACTGCCAGGTGTGCGAGATAACTTAGGAACAACACCAGCCTGTGTTGTGTGCCCTAATATCGGGTGCGCTACTTTCACCAACATATCCCGTTGGGCAAAGTGCTCATCCTGATAGATATCAGCAATCGTATATACAGGTGCAGAGGGAATGCCTGCTAACACTAGGCGTTCTGCCAAAACGACAGGCGTCAACGTTGATGTCCATTGGCCAATAATCGTATCAATGGCTTTCATATTTTTAGGCTGACCGCGCGCACGGATGCTAGAAAAGCGTGGGTCAGTAAATAGATCCGGTTGACCCATGACCTTAGTCAAACGCTCAAATATGACGTCGCTGTTAGCTGCAATCAACATCCAACTGCTGTCCGCTGTTGGGTACAAGCTATTTGGCGCCATCGTAGGCAAATTAGGTCCGACACGTTTAGGCACAAACCCCAGTTTCTCAAAGGCAGGCACATAAGGCTCCATTTGAGAAAAAGCCGCTTCGTATAGTGCGACATCCACGACTTGACCGAAGCCTGATCGTGCCCGCTCGTGAAGAGCCGTCATTGCACCAAAGGCGGCATAGACTGACGTTAAGTAGTCAGTGGTGGCCAGCGCCACACGTGCTGGTGGTCGATCTGGATCACCCGTCATGTGGCGAACACCTCCGACCGCCTCGCAAATGGCACCGTAGCCGGGGCGTGCGGAATAAGGACCATCTTGCCCGTAACCACTAATTCGAACCATAACCAACCCAGGGTTTCTTTTGGATAGCGTTTCATAATCAAAACCTAATCTTTCCAAAACACCCGGTCGATTGTTTTCAACAAGAATATCGGCCTGCTCAATTAAAGCCATCGCAATATCGTGACCCTCGGTCGACTTCAGGTCCAAGGCGATAGATTTCTTCCCCCTGAGAATGGTTGCCGCATAGAGTGATACGTCGTCAACATGTTTTCCCATTTGACGTACACCGTCACCCTCAAGAGGTTCTATTTTTGTCACATCAGCGCCAAAATCCGCCAGAAGTCGGGCGCATGCAGGACCGGCAATGGTCGAACATATTTCGATAACTTTGATGTCGTGTAACGGAGCCTTTGAGTCAGCCGGACCTGAATGATTTTGAAGCACCATCGTGTCAAACTCCCGTGGGGAGATCAAGAAGTCTTTGCTTGATCCAAAAGTGTTAGAAGGTTTTCTTCGATGAATCCCGTGTGAAACTCACCTGATCTAAATGCACTATTGATAAAAATTTTCTTTAAAAATTCGAGATTGGTTTGAACCCCTGAAATTTGAATCGCGGCCAAGGCTTGGTTCATTTTTTCGCAAGCCAATTCACGACTCTCTGCATGCACCATCACTTTGGCAATCATTGAGTCGTAATGTGGCGTAATGGCGTCACCACAGCTCACCCCTCGGTCAATTCGAACATCACCAAACCCAAACTCAATGTGCTCGGGAAGCTCAAGGACATCTATGGTCCCTACTGAAGGAAAGAACGACTTATTTGGCCGTTCAGCACAAATCCGTGCCTCCAAGCTGTGTCCTTTGACACTCAAGTCACCCTGCGTAAAGTCAATGGGCTCACCGCTTGCCACGCGTAACTGCCACTCAACCAGATCGATACCTGTGATTAATTCAGTAATGCCATGCTCAACCTGCAAGCGTGTGTTCATTTCAAGAAAATAGAATTTCCCGTCGGGTGTCAGGACGCACTCAATCGTGCCGACACCCACATAACCAATGGCTTTAACCAATCCGACTGCCGCATGCGCCATCTTCTCTCTTGTCGGTTCACTCACTGCGATGGCTGGAGCCTCTTCTATTACTTTTTGATGACGCCTCTGAACTGAGCAATCCCGATCAAAAAAGTGAATAACATTACCGAATTGATCAGACAATATCTGTAATTCAATATGCCGAGGCTCACTGAGGTATTTTTCAATCATCAAGGCATCATCGCCAAACCCTGCGAGTGCCTCACGCCGACATGAGCCCAGAGCGGCAGCAAAATCAGCAGCTTCGCGAACAATTCGTAACCCTCGACCACCACCACCCTTGGTGGCTTTGATCATCACGGGATAACCGATCTCTCGAGCCAAGTCACCCAACATATCATCGGCTAAATTCTTGCCATCAACGCCTGGAATCGTTGGCATCTTGGCTAGTGCAGCAAACGCTTTGGCACGGGCTTTGTCACCCATCAACTCGATGGCCTCAGCGCTCGGTCCAATAAAAACAATGTTGTTATCTTTGCAGGCTTTTGAAAACTGAGCGTTTTCAGCCAAAAAACCATAACCCGGGTGGATAGCATCTGCCCCAGCCGAAAGTGCGGCTCTCACAATCCCGTCAATATTCAGGTACGTAGATCGAGTCGTTTCCGGCTCCACCAAAATTGCTTGATCACAAAACTGAACATGCCTAGCATCACGATCGACTTGTGAAAAAATGGCCACTGTCTGGATTCCCATCCTACGGGCCGTAACAGCGATGCGGCAGGCTATTTCACCCCTATTGGCAATAAGTAATTTGTGCACGCCGGTATCCTTAATGTCAGCGAAATTGACGATTGGTGTCTAACTCATGTGTGCCAAGTGCCATTTCCACATCGCGCACAACAGTGAGTAGTCGCGGACCGATTTCCGTCTGAATTTGATTTGGCTTGAGCCGAAATACAGGGACGCCACAATTAAATGCGTAGTAATGATCATCAATCTGGCTTTGCATTGGCACACCGACCGATCTCGTGTCTTTGACAAGATTGTCTGTCGCCAAACAAAATCCCCACTTGTTCTTCTGCTCTATCGCTTCCTGAATATGCGCTAGATACAGACTGTCTTTACGATCCCAGCCCGGCGTAATCGAATCCAGTAATTGCTGTCGAACCACATCAGGCAAACCCGCCAAATAGGCGCGGCCCATTGCGGTTTTATAAATAGGTATCTGAGTACCTACGCCCGCCATCACTGGGTTGACTGAAGCTGCTGGAGAGCAGCTTTCGACATAAATCATCTGCGTACCAAATTGCATACCAATCGAAACAGCACCACCCACTTCGTTTGCCATTTGTTGCATCAGCGGTCGTGCAATTTGTTTAATTTTCATGTGCGAAAGCAAAGGGTGAGCCGTTGCCAGCACGGCCAATCCGAGGGAATATCGGTGCATTCGATCGGAGTAATGAAGAAACCCAAACTTTGCAAGTGTGAAAGTAATCCGAGAAACCGTCGGTTTGGAAAGACCTGTTAGTTCGGCGATTTCCTTGTTGCTTAAGTCAATGCGCCTTTTGTCAAAACAGTTCAAAACGACCAGCCCCCGAGCCAAAGTCAGCACCAGTGAGGGATCAGTTTCCTCAATGCTGCCAACTTTTCCTGACACAAACGTACCAGCGGCTCGGGTTCTTCCCATGGCTAACACACCCTAAATTTATTTATTTTTAGAAAGACCAAGCGTATCTAGAATGGCCTGGATGCGCGCGGTTTCCTCAGTCATCACAGCATTGACACGATCTGGACCAATAAAATCCGGATTCCAGCCTCTTAACTCAACAAACTGTTTCCATTCAGCCGTGTTGGTGATTTGCGCCAGTGCCTTACCCCAAAAATCGATTTGCGCTTGCGTTAGATTTGCGGGAGCGATAATGCCTTGTACCGAGGTCGTCACAACATCAATGCCCTCCTCCTTCCAAGTTGGAATAAAGGAAAGATCACCGCTTAAACGCTTAGGAGATCCAACCACCAAAATACGAAGTTGGTCATTTTTTAATGCGGTAAGAAAGTTCGGCGTGCTTGCTGAAACAACGTCAACATGTCTGCCGAGCAATTGACCAATCGACTCGGCAGAGGACTTATACGCCACAAAATTAACTTTTTTTACATCAACTCCCGCCATCTGCAGTGGCAAAGCCGCACCCACTTGAATGTGATTACCTAGCGAAGAAGCCAATGCCACGTTTAGCTTATCTGGATTTTCTTTCATAAAATCAACCAGATCTTTCGCTGTCTTGAATGGAGAGTCCTTATGAACGATTAAGCCCACATACTCCTGAAACAGAATGGATATCGGCGTGTACTTATCAAAAGTACGGCCCTTCAGTGATCCCGTGATGTTGTTGTTGATCAATGAGGTGGTCAACGTCATCAAATAATCGCCGTTGCCTGCTTGCTTATCCAACTCGTTTAACGCCACAGCCAAAGCCCCACCCGGTTTATTTTGAACAATCATGGACTCAACAAGTTTTTTCTCAATGGCGATTTTCTGGATTTGCCGCGCCACCATATCCAGTGAACCACCAGGTCCAGCTGGCACAGTAAACTGAACCACAGGGCCTGGTTTCCATGATTGTTGCGCGTAACTCGGCACCGATCCCACCATCGCAAGACCAGCAATCACTGATATCAATGTTTTCATGTTTGTCTCCCACATGAGTAGTTTTAAATGAAGAGATCTGTGTCTCTTTGGATTAGGTCACGAACAAATTTATTATGTGCGCAAGGATTTCAAAGGTCAATAATAGGAATTTAATTCCTATATATGGAAAAATAAATTAAATCTCAATTTCAACAATCGCCTGTCCTTCCGTAACAGCATCACCCTCACTGACAGCAATTGAGATGATTTTCCCAGGCTTCTCTGAAACAAGCGGTATCTCCATTTTCATGGACTCAACCAATAAAATTGGCTCATCAGCATCAACTGTCTGACCAACCGATTTCAAAACCTTCCAGACAGACCCTGTGACGTCAGATAGCAATTCAACCTTTGGCATAGAAGCTCCTCTTTTTCATTAACACATTTATCGCAAAAAATGGACAATACTTGAACTCAAATTGACTTGTAAAGGTTGTTAAACTGCTAGTAGACACGATAAGTCTCTTTGAGGCGAGGTTTTAAAAACCATGAAAGCCCAAAAACCCGCTCAACACACAATGTTGTTCTCAGCCAGATAGATAGCACTGATAAGGTCACCGGCTCACAAACAACCAAGGCCGCTCAGCTCTGTAAGTCGATTCAAATGCACTCATCTGATCAGTGTATTGCAGCGTCAATCCAATCTCATCGAGCCCGAGCAGAAGTCTTTTTTTACGACTTTCTTCGATTTCAAAATCGTGCGTTGTTCCTGAAACATCAGTGAAGTGTTGCGACTCAAGATCGATCTTCATCTGCGCACCTGGCTGCGCATGTAACTGCTCACGCAGCGCCTGACAGGTCTGCTCACTTTCTTTGATCAGCAGCAGGCCGTGGTTGACCGCATTGTTATAAAAAATATCACCGAAGCTTGACCCGATAATGCAACGCACACCATAGTCGACCAAACACCAGACTGCTTGCTCACGGCTAGATCCTCCACCAAAATTACGATTTACCACCATGATTTCCGCTTGAGCGTAGCTGGGTTGATTTAAAATAAAATCAAGTTTTTGACTGCTGTCTTGATTGAAACGTAGGTCATGGAACAAAAATTTTTGGTAGCCGTCTTCACGTGGCTTACGCAAAAATCGAGCTGGTGCAAGCTGATCGGTATCCACATTAGGGACGTCAATTGGGGCTGCAATTCCCACCAGAGTTGTAAAGGGTTTCATGCTGACTCTCCTTTAAGCAAATCACGCACATCCACAATATGCCCTTTCAAGGCAGCGGCGGCGGCCATCGCGGGACTCATCAAATGTGTTCGACTGTTTATGCCTTGTCGCCCGCGAAAATTACGGTTTGTGGTTGATGCGGTTCGAACACCCTCACCAGCCAGATCACCGTTCATACCCACGCACATAGAACAACCTGACTCGCGCCACTCGAAGCCTGCAGCCTTAAAAATCTTGTCTAAACCTTGCGCTTCAGCCTGCTGCTTGACCAGCGAGGAGCCAGGAACGACGATAGCCTGCACAACGGCCTTGCCTTTTTTGGCTATTTCCGCTGCAGCCTGAAGATCCTCTAAGCGACCATTGGTGCAAGAGCCAATAAATACTAAATCAATCTTGGCGTCAGTGATTGGTTGCAACGCTGAAAGCCCCATATAGTCTAAGGTGGCTTGCAACGATTGCTCTCGAGTCAGATCGCCAGCCAATTTGGGATCAGGCACGTGACCAGTAACAGCAATTGCCTCCTCAGGGCTATTGCCCCATGTCACCATCGGTGGCAATGCGCTAGCGTCAATTGTCACCGAATGATCAAATACCGCCCCCTCATCTGTTTTTAGCGTCTTCCAATGGGCAAGGGCCACCTGCCAATCCTGATCCTTTGGCGCGTAAGGCTTACCCTTTAGGTAATCAAAGGTGGTTTGGTCTGGCGCAATTAGCCCCGCTTTGGCGCCGGCTTCGATCGACATATTGCACACGGTTAAGCGCTCTTCCATGGTCATGTTTCGAATGGTCGAGCCATCATATTCAATCACATGACCGGTCGCCCCGTTTGCACCAATTTTGGCAATAATTGCTAAGATCAGGTCTTTAGCACTTACCCCAGGCCCCAATTCTCCCTCAATAGTTACCCGCATGGTTTTAGGCTTACGCTGCCATATGGCTTGAGTCGCGAGCACATGACACACTTCAGAGGCGCCGATGCCGAAGCTCAACGCACCAAGCGCACCATGAGTGGATGTGTGGCTATCCCCACAGACAATCAGAAGGCCCGGTTGCGTTATCCCTTGCTCAGGTCCCACGACATGAATAATGCCTTGGCGCTCGTCGTTTAATCCAAATAATGTGAAGCCATGCGTTTGCGCGTTTTCATCAAGCGCTTTGACAACCCGAATCTGATCGGGATCTTTGATCATTGCAAAATCATGACTTAGGGTCGAGACCCCATGATCAGGGGTTGCAAACAACTGATCGGGGTGACGAACAGGTAGGCTGCGTGCCTTAAGAAACCGGAAGGCATGCCACGAACCGTCGTGGGCTAGATGTCTAGACACATGCAGCAGCGAACGACCGTCACTGTCTTGAGCGATCAAATGGGCGTTCCAAATCTTTTGAAAAAGTGTCGTCGGCTTGCTCATAAGAGCCTCCAAATTCAAGTCTAAAGTGCGGCTTTGCGTGCCACTCGATTCTTACGATGACCTTTGATAATAGGTAAAACAATCGATAGCACAAGTAAGGCCAGAATCACGAGTGCTATGGGGCGCTGCAACAAAAAAGAAATCTGTCCGCCAGATATTTGATAACTTCGTATCAGCTCACCTTCAGCCATCTTGCCAAGCAATAGTCCAATTACCATTGCCGCCACCGGGTATTCGTAACGCCGCATAAGCCAACCAATTAATGAAAAAACAAATACAGTTATTGGACCAACCATATTTCCCGTTAAAGAAAATGACCCGAAAATCGCCAACACAAAAACAGTTGGGATAAGGTAATTAAGCGGCACCCGAACCACCGAACTCGCGACAAAAACAAAACCGAGTCCTACGACAAAAAGAAGGATGACTTGTGCAAAATTACCCAAAATGATGCTGTAAACAATATCCAAGTTTTCCGACATAAATCGCGATCCACCGGTGATGTTGTGCATTTCAAACGCACTAAGCATCACAGCCGTGGCGGCACCACCCGGCAGACCCAACGCTAGCAAAGTAGCCATTGACCCGCCCTCGGAACTGCTGTTTGCCGACTCTGCTGCCACAACCCCCCCCGGCTCACCCTTTCCGAACCTATCCGGGTGATCTGACCGGCGCTTAGCTGCAGAGTAGGAGATCAAGTTAGCAACCGAAGCGCCAACACCAGGAATTGCACCAATCAATACACCAATAAATGAACCCCTAATCAAGGTGCCGGGGTAGCGAAAAGTCGCCCGCACACCCGCTAGAATCTGCCGAAAAGAGATCTTTCGTTTTTCCTCATCAGACACGATGTAGTTGTGACCGATCAATCGGAACAATTCTGAGGCTGCAAACAAACCAATAAGAGCCGGTACTGCTGGCACACCATCCAACAGATAGATAACCCCCATCGTGCCACGCACTTCGCCTGTGCCGCTCATGCCAATGGCGCTAATCAAAACGCCCATCAGTCCCGCAATCAATCCCTTGGAAAAATCATTTGAACCAAGGGCTGCAATCAAGGTAAGTCCCCAGGCCGCGACCAGGAACATTTCAGTCGGGCCTAGCTTCAGTACAGCATCGGCCATCGAATTCACAAAGAGCATCAAAATGATGTAGCCGACGGCGCAACCCACTGTCGAGGAAGTCAACGCAATACCCAACGCCAAGCTGTGCTTACCTTGCTGAGACATGGGATAGCCGTCAAAAGCTGTTCCCACGGCTGACGCTGTACCGGGAATATTCATTAAGATGGCAGGGATCCCGCTACCAAACCCACCGCCAGTAAAAATAGCAGTCAAAAAAAGCACTGCCGGCAAAAAATCCAAGTAGACCGTTAGCGGCAGGAAAACTGCCATCGCCACAGGAATAGATAACCCAGGAATCGCACCGAAAATAAGACCAATGATCAAACCTGGCAGGACGACTAACCATGGCTGCCAAGACCCAAACAAAATGTCAAACGCAGAAGTAAGGGCGGCAAAGTCGATCATACTTAGCGCCTCCTAGAAAAACAGTGTGGGAAACGGAAAGGGCACCATATAGGACAAGCCTAAAGTTAGTGCCCAAGCTAGAAAAGCAGCGTAAATCGCACCAAACAACAAGTGTTTTTCACCCTGCAGCCATAACGCAAGAAACAAAAACAAGAAGGTCGAAAAATCAAATGCGACGTACACAAGCCCTAAAATATAGAGCCCTAATAAAACCATAAAGGCAGGTATCCTTACTGACTCGATCCAACGCTTGGGTGCGATCTCAGCCGCAAGTTCTTCTATTTTTTTGTGATCCAAAGATGGCCCAAGAGCATCCCCTCTCTGCGATTTAGTACGCAACACTTGGCGAATAACCTGTACTGAGCAAAGCACAATGACCAGCGCCGACACTGGCAAAATAACAATCACGTTTTCTAGTCGAAAGGACTCAGAGAGCGTGTCATATAGGAAAACCAGTGTTCCCAAAATGAAGAGCGCCAGTAAACCGATATGCCCCCAATCCGAACTGATCTTTGTTGAAGCCTTATTCATCAACACCCCCATTAAGCAGTCTCGATCCATCACCAATCACGTGGCCAAGTCGCATAAAAAACAATGGACCCAACAAGAGCACAATCGCACCAGTTGGGTCCATGAAGACTGATTACCGGTTTTTCAGTAAGTAGCTGTAATTGTTCAACCCGTTGTAACCCTCATCAATGATCTGACGACTTTTATCTGGGCCGTTCCAAAGATTACCGAGCTTTTTGGCCTTAAGATCAGCTTGAAACTCAGGATCCTTCATCACTTTTTCGTAAGCCTGAACAAATGTCTTATAACGCTCGGGGTGCTCTTTTGGAAAACATGGCTGCGAGAAGACTGAAACCGTGTAACTCGAAAAAATCGGCAACTGAACGTTATAACGACGCTTGAGAACATCGTTAATCAATTCGCCTTCCCACTCAGTCACCGCCTCGGCATTGACAATCCCAATCGACCGGATGCGATCGCGAATTGGCTCTGAGCCGGTGGCAGCCACAAAACTGAAGTCGGTTTGGCCGCCTGCAACAGATGTCCTAACTGGACCACCACCATCATAAAGCACGAACCTGACCTGATCGGTAGGCAGCTTCATCACTTCAAGTACCGCAAGTTGTTGCATAAAAGAGCCCGAACCGTTCATCGTGGCGGAGCTTACGCCACCTTTTTCTTTTTCAATCGCATCGAACAAATCATCAAGTGTCTTAAATGGACTATCTTTAGGTACCGCCACAATGGCGTAATCAACCCACTGCGTGTTAATGACATGAAAGTCTTCCCACTTGACTGGGGCGCGTCCTGAAATAACAGCATTGGCTAAGAACGGTGTCGCCTGCATCACCAAAAAACTAGACCCGTCGCAAGACGGCTTCTTAGCAAAGAAAGTCGCACCAACCGCTCCAGCGCCGCCCGGACGATTCGAAACCGTAATGGGCACTTTAAGCTCCTCGCTCATTGCGCCAGCAAGTGCTCGAGCCAATCGATCAGCACTACCGCCGGTATTAAAAGGCACCGTAAACTCAATCCGATCCCTCTGTGTTGGCCATTTTTCGGCTGCAGCGGGAGCGGCTACCAACGCCGTTAATCCGCAAGCGGCAATTGAAAGCACCCATTTTGTTGAAAAATTTAAACGTTCCATTTGTCTGACCTCCTTGTGTTTTTTATGTCACTACAAACTGAATTACCAACGACTAGCGCTTACAACTAGTACCGCACGCGACTTTCTTCATTGGTGAGGTACTTTTCCTCTAATGCCTTGACATCATCCATACCGAGTAAATTAAAAAAGTCCTGAAAACTCGCCACTTCATTAACCAGCCCTTTCACCGAACCGGTACGTTTAAGTTCTTGTAAAACCTTGTGCATAGCCGGTATGGCTGCCAACATCATGAAGTTTGGATATAGGATCAACTTAAAACCAAGCGCCTTGATTTCCTCAACACTCAAAAAGGGAGTTTTGCCGCTAGCCGCCATGTTGAATAACGAGGGTTTCTTTAGGTGCTTTGGGATTGTTGCTAACTGTGTCATGTCTCGTGGTGCCTCAACAAAGAGCACATCAGCACCTGCCTCTTCGTAGCGTTTTGCGCGTTCGAGCGCCGCTTCAAAGCCTTCCACCGCAATAGCGTCTGTACGAGCGATCACAACGAAGTCTTGGTCGTGGCGCGCGTCACAGGCTGCTCTTATGTGAGAAACCATGACATCAACCGGAATCAAGGTCTTGCCATCAAGGTGACCACATCGCTTGGGCCAACACTGATCCTCGATATGCAAGGCAGCCACACCGGCTCTTTCGTAGGCACGGACCGTGCGCTGCACATTTAGAGGACCGCCATAGCCCGTATCTGCATCAGCAACAACGGGCAAACCGCTGGCCTCGGCAATTCTTTGCGCGTTGTCTGCCATCTCCGTCATGGTCAAAAGTCCGACGTCAGGCCAACCCAAACGCGATGCCGTTGTTCCAGCACCCGTCATATAAATGGCTTCAAATCCTTCTTTAGCAACGATGCGTGCGCCAATACAGTCGACCACGCCTGGTGCTCTTATCGGTTCGCTGCCTGCTAGTAATTGGCGAAGAATGGTTGTTGATTTAGTCATTGTTGACAACACTCCGAAAAGAACTTCATTGATTTTCTTTGACTGCAGACTGGCTTTCACTGGCGTAACAACGCCTTAACTCATCCCATTGATCTGCCCCAAAACGGCGGAAATTTTGATGCGGTGTGGCGTTGTTCAAAAAGGCGGGCACAGTGTGCTCTTTTTTAACGCTGTCCAACACTTGATCGAAAATATTGACTGCTGCCCGCAACAGAATGCCCGGCAAAATAGAAACCTTAAAACCCATGCTCTGCGCGTCTTTTAGATTGATCTCAGGGGTTTTCCCCCCTTGAACCACGTTGAGCAAACAAGGGCCGTTAATCAGGCGTGGGATTGCTTGTACTTCTTCCATTGTCTGTGGTGCCTCAATAAAAATCAGGTCAGCGCCCGCTTCTAAGGCTGCATTGCCACGTCGAATCGCCTCTTCAAATCCCAATGAGGCACGGCTGTCCGTGCGTGCAATGATTAAAAAATCAGGGTCTTGGCGAGCATCAACAGCCGCACGCAATTTGCTGACATATTTTTCGAGCGGTTCAATCTCTTTATTATCCAAATGACCACAACGCTTGGGCATCACTTGGTCTTCGATATGAATACCAGCCACGCCACGGCTTTCAAATTCACGCACCGTTCGGATCATATTCAACTCATTGCCGTAGCCAGTATCGGCATCACAAATAACTGGCACTTGAACCGATCGCGCCAAGATGCCAGCCTTCTCTACCATTTCGCTCATTGTCAAAAGGCCATAATCGGGATATCCCAATGAGGCTGAGGTGCCAGCACCCGTCATGTACACCAGTGGGAATCCAGCTTGCTCGATTAACTTTGCCCCGATGGCGTCATATGCACCCGGTGCGATTAGCATGTCGCTTGCGGCCAACTGATTGCGTAATATCTTTGCTTTACTCATATCCGATCCCCTTTTGCTGGACGCCGTCTATTGGCGGCAGTTTTTTAATTCATCCAAGCATTGTCAGCCTGTCAAAAATCTTGTCGCTAATGCTGGTGCTCCCGATAGTAGGTGGCATCCAGGCCATGGTATTTAGCTTGTCGTTGTTCAAAGGCCAGAAACGCCTCACTCACGTGACTTCCGCGTAACCCGCCTCTGAGCGTGTTGGCAGTCGTTTGCTTGGCCTGTACGGCCCAGGAATCAGGTATGGCTGGACAATTCGGGATACAAAGCCAAAGGCGAATAAGATGACGTTTTAAGTCTGGATCTTCGTGATCCTCAAACTCAGTACGAGAGTGAATGACGTGATAGTTATTCACCAGTTGCAAGTCTCCTGGCTCTAACGCCATCGAGTAACAGTATGCGGGATCGGGAAACAACGACTCCAACAAGTCAATCATTCGCAACTGATCCTCGCTTAAACGGGGAATCTCTTTAAAGTCCCGCTGGGCGGCAACAATATTTTTCAAGTTAAACCTGAAAGCGAAGTAGTCCTGCTTGAAATCAACCACTGGGCAGTGAAAGTAAGGGCCATCATCGCGCGCCATCGCCCCTTGCCAACTGAAACAAATCGGCTGAGAAAGCGTTGAAACAAGCGAAGGATCAAGGCGCTTAACCGCCTGATAAATGGCCTTCGAGCTGGTAATTTTGCTTTGACCACCCTGTTTGGCTGTGCGTCGACACATCAGACCCACCACGTCACCCGAGTCAATATGAAAGTCTAATTTCGCACGGGTGTTGTAACCTCGCCCGCCTTTGACATGATATTGACCACCCGAATCACGCACGTCGGTCAAATAATCACTGTTGATATTTTGCGGTCGCGCCACACCGAGGTGCAGCCCAATGCCCCAATAGGCCAGTCGGGTCTCTTCTTCAGTCCATTGGTGAACAGGAAAGCCCTTAACCAAGGAAAATCCCCACGGCCCTTGCGTGAGAGCTCTTGCACATGACAGCGCTTGCAAACAGTCTGCCGACAAAGGGAAATCAGCTGTCGTCATTTGCAAGAAAGGTTTATTTTGGGCCAGGGCTTGGTTTAAGGCCGCCTTGAACCCTTCGACTTGGACCGGCGTCAATCGCACTTGCCATGAAAGATCTGACCGCACTGTTTCGGCTAACCAGCCTTTCTTAATATCTGCGCCATTCGTCACCAACTTGCCCCCGCACGGCTTTGTTGCCTTGTCTATCAAGTTAATTGCTGACTTAATCCTACCTGATTGACAACAAAAGTGTAAACAGTTTTGTGTAATCATTTGGTTTGAGGCTTGCTAGACCAAGACGTTGCGATCCCTTATTACATTCTTACAACCGAGCAATCACCCGATCTGCGGCTTGTCGCAGGTGCTTTCTCATCAAACTTTCGGCCTGTGCTGCATTGCCTTTGGATACAGCCTGAACCACGGCCTGATGCTCACGGCGCGACGCTTCTCGATAAGCGTCGTCAATCGAAGCACGAATTTGAAACCGCACCAGTGGTAACTGCAACTGTCGCATAAGACCGGTCAGTTGTTTATTTCGCGCATAAGTCAGCACTAACTCATGAAAAATCACATTTTCCTTACTGAATGGCACCGCTGAGACAGAACGCGCTCGATCCATTTTTTCTAAAGCCGCCTCAAACTTAATCCGGCACCTTTCATCAGCCATGGCCTCGGCCGCTTGGCGAGCTGCCAAGCCTTCAATCACTTCTCGAATGCGAAATAAGTCGATCATTTCTTGACGATTAAAAATCCGAACCATAGCACCGCGGTTCGGTACGATATCAACCACACCCTCACTCGCTAAACGTCTTAGTGCCTCACGCAGTGGGCCACGAGTAACCGTGAAGGTCTGCATTAAATCCGCTTCGATTAAACGCTGACCCGGGGCAAATCGGCCCTCTTGGATCGCACCACGCAGCACACCAAGGGC
>CALBEY010000065.1 GCA_937888805.1 uncultured Burkholderiaceae bacterium | reverse complement strand
GCGCGGCTGGCGATGTTGATGTATTTGCCAATCAAGTCGCTATTAACCCGAGCCAAGAAATCGTCTGGGTTGAAGTCAATGTCCTCGACTCGGCTGTTGAGCTTGGCGGCAATGTAATAGCGCAGCCATTCGGCGTCCATACCCAGTTCCAGATAGCGCAGGGGTGAAATGCCGGTTCCGCGACTCTTTGACATCTTCTCGCCGTTGACGGTAATAAAACCGTGGACATTGAGTTGGTCAGGGGTTTTGCGTCCAGAGAACTGTAATGTGGCTGGCCAGAAGAGCGCGTGAAAATAGACAATATCTTTGCCAATGAAGTGAATCTGCTCGGTATCACCGGCTGGATCGAGCAAAGTGTCGTAACTCAAACCGATTTTCTGGCAGTGGGCCTTCAGCGAGGCGAGATAACCCACCGGCGCATCAAGCCAAACGTAAAAAAACTTGCCCGGCGCATCGGGAATTTCAATCCCAAAATAAGGCGCATCGCGAGAAATGTCCCAGTCCCCGAGTTTGGCTGGGCCATCATTGTCGCCAAGCCACTCTAAGGTTTTGGCAAGCACTTCAGCTTGTAAGCGAGGCACCCCCCGTGTGTTCAGTCCGGCAGTCCACTCACGTAAAAATGCCACACATCGTTCGTCTGAGAGCTTAAAAAAGAAATGTTCAGACGATTTCAAAACGGGTTTGGCGCCTGTGAGCGTGCTGTACGGTTCAATCAAATCAGTTGGGGCGAAAACCGCACCGCACTTTTCGCAAGCGTCGCCGTATTGATCCTTGGCGTGACACTTGGGGCACTCGCCTTTGATGTAGCGGTCCGGTAAAAACATGCCTTTGACGGGGTCAAAGAATTGTTCGATGGATCGGGTCTCGATCAGGTTGGCAGCTTTGAGCTTTCTGTAAATGTCTTGCGACAGCTCTACGTTTTCTGGCGAGTCGGTCGAGTGCCAATGGTCAAATTTGATGTGAAAGCCATTGAGGTAAGTCGGCCGTTCGGCGGCATAACGTGCCACCAGGGCTTGTGGCGTGATGCCTTCAGACTCAGCTTTGAGCATAATGGGCGCGCCGTGGGTGTCGTCAGCGCCAACAAAATGTACGGTGTGCCCAGCCATTCGCATGCTGCGCACCCAAATATCGGCTTGGATGTACTCCATGATGTGGCCAATATGGAACGAGCCATTGGCATAAGGTAGGGCAGTGGTGACAAACAGCGTGCGCGACATAGGATTCCCGACTAAAGCTTAAGCGGGCTATTTTAATGCACAGGTATGCGATCCTAAGATAAGCAGTGAATTTTGAGTGGCGTTAGCGGATATCGCGGGCTTCGACGTCGGTCACGTTCTCGCGAGTCCGCTCATTTGAAACCGTGTTCCCTTTGGTAAAAATGGGTTTGCGCTGAGCCTTTCGGTTTGTCCAGTACTCTTGCACTGAGAACCGTTGGCCGCGTAAACGCGCCACCAAAAACAAAATGGCCACGGCGATAATGGTTGAGAATGTAAAGATTAATGCCATTCCCAAACCAATGAACGCCACAAGCGCCAAGGCCAAAAATCGAAAAATACGACCAATAAAATCTATCATACGAAGAATCTAAAACGGGTTGGAATCAAGGTCATGTCTCGATTCTACGCCCCTTAAAGCGGAATAACCAATGACTGTTACACCTGAAACGATCCAAGCCCTGCTTGAAAGAACTACCGACCCTCTTTCAGGGCGGCCATTTAAGGAAAGCGTCAAAGAGCTCGCCGTTGATTCGGCAACCGGCCAAGTCAGCCTGACATTCGCCCCGGGTTACCCTGTCGGACGAAGCAAAGCCATGATTTTGGCGCCCTTGGTGCAGGCGCTTGACGCTCTTGACGTGCGCGACGCCAAAATCACGGTGGCCCCCAAAATTACCAGCCACGCCGTGCGCGCTGGCGTTGACCGGGTCCCTGGAGTGAAAAACATCATCGCGGTGGCCTCGGGAAAGGGCGGCGTGGGCAAAAGCACCACAGCGGTCAATTTGGCCTTGGCGTTGCGTGACGAAGGGGCTTTGGTTGGTGTGCTGGATGCCGATATTTACGGTCCCAGCGTGCCCTTGTTGATCAACGTCTCTGGTCGCCCAGACTCCGCCGATGGCAAAACCATGGAGCCTATGGTTGGTCATGGTTTGAAAGCGAGTTCTATCGGATTTCTGGTCAATGCCGACTCACCAGCCATTTGGCGCGGCCCAATGGTGACACAAGCGCTCGAACAGTTATTGCGAAAAACCAACTGGGGTGAACTTGATTACCTGATTGTGGACATGCCCCCAGGCACGGGCGACATCGCATTGACGCTTGCGCAAAGGGTGCCAGTGACTGGTGCAGTGATCGTGACCACGCCCCAGGATATCGCCTTGCTTGATGCGCGCAAGGGCTTGCGCATGTTCGAAAAAGTGGAGGTGCCGGTTTTGGGGGTGATTGAAAACATGTCCGTGCATGTCTGCTCTGAGTGCGGCCATATTGAGCATTTGTTTGGTCAAGGCGGTGCCCAGCGCATGGCTGAAGAGTTTTCTGTGCCGTGTTTGGGACGCTTGCCCTTGACATTGGCTATTCGAGAAAACGCCGATGCCGGTCATCCAACGATTGTGGCCAATCCGGATTCTGCGGAAGCTGGCCTGTATCGGGAGATCGCTGGTCGTTTGTCTGGTCTGGTGGCGGCATTGCCCAAAGACATGCGCAGCAAAATGCCCCAAGTGGTGGTGGAAAAACGTCGCGAATAAGCCAATATGGGTTTCCAGGGACCCGCGTTTGAGTGAAGTGCGGGCCTTGGGCGTAAAATTCGATTTTTGCCTTTATATCGGAACGAAAGCCATGAGCATAATGAGCGACGCTTGGATACGCCGCGAAGCCGCGAAAGGAATGATCGAGCCCTTTGAGCCTGGCCAGGTGCGCGAGGGCGAGAAAGGCCGTATTGTGAGTTATGGCACCAGCAGTTACGGCTATGACGTACGATGCGCTAACGAGTTTAAGATTTTCACTAACATCAATTCGACAATTGTTGACCCAAAAGCTTTCGACGAAAAATCGTTTGTCGACTTCAACGGTGATGTTTGCATCATCCCGCCAAACTCTTTTGCGTTGGCGCGCACCGTCGAATATTTCCGAATTCCACGCAGCGTTTTGACGATTTGTTTGGGTAAAAGCACTTACGCTCGCTGCGGAATCATTGTCAACGTCACACCCCTTGAACCCGAATGGGAAGGCCACGTGACACTTGAGTTCTCGAACACGACACCGTTGCCCGCCAAAATTTATGCGGGCGAAGGCTGCGCTCAAATGTTGTTTTTTGAGGGTGATCAGGTTTGTGAAACCTCATATCGGGATCGTGGTGGTAAGTATCAGGGCCAACGTGGCGTGACCTTACCGCGCACTT
>CALBEY010000064.1 GCA_937888805.1 uncultured Burkholderiaceae bacterium | reverse complement strand
CCAAAACGATGTCCAAGCGCAACATACCAGGCGCTTTTAAGACCAAGCAATCATGCGCAATATCAATAGAGAGCTTGGCCAAGTCAGTAGCCTTTGATCGTTCAAGTTGCTGACACTGATCATCCACCAATAACCACCGGTGGTGATAGGCCAAAGCCTCTGGGTGCTCAGCGGCTGGCGCGTCAACGATCGGGTGGCAGGACATATCGGATTCCTTTCAATTTCGATTAATCAAAACAGGTATTGGCACCGTTTTCGGTGGCGCTATTGGCGATTCGATACCAAGATTATTAAGCGGGCCTGACAACACGAACGAGAGGTCTGATTGACGCGTTCGGATCTGAACGCCTTGGGTTTGCAAACTCAGGTCACCCTTTAATTTAAGACGTAGCGGGAAATTCGTCTGCCCTGTTCTCAGGTCCACTGATCCAGCGCTTGCCGTCAGGTTACCCCAAGCGCCCGCCGCCATGAGCGAATCCGCACGGGCAAAGCCATCAGACAGTTGCCACCGACTTTGAAATCGCTCAACCACCCACGCCCCGTCAACAGCAAGGCCCACTTGCTCAAGCGCCGCGTGAAATGACTCTGAAGCCTCAGGTGCTACTTTTAGTCCTTCGGCCTGCAAGGTGACTTCGCCGACCGGCACAGGATCAGCCTGTAATCGGGTGCTCAATAACAATCGATCAAGACTCAATAGGGGTTGCTCAACCACAACGCTATCGATGCGAGATCGCTGAACCACGTTAAATTGCTCGATTAAAAACGCCTCAACCTGTAACTCCCACCGCACACCCTCAAGCGCACCAAGCTGCTGCCAGCGCTGCCGATAGGTCCCTACACCCAACAATCCTTGATCACCCATTTGCATCAACAGCGATTGCCATTGCCTGCCTGTGCGCCAGAGGGTGACGTCGCTTAGGTGCGACGCCTTAACCCTTACTTGCCCGCTTAGCAAGCCCTGCCACCCAAGGTCAAGACGAAACTGACCAATGCTCAGCCACGGCTGCTTGTCTTTCGGATCAAGCACCACCAAATCATCAGCCGAGAGAGCGAGCGTGGGCAAAATAGAAAGGTCTATCGGGCCATTCACCGCAACGTGTGGGTGCACCCAATGCTTGAGTGCTTGCTTCAAAAAACCGTGACCGAGCGGCGTGTTAAGCACCACCAACAACAAGGCCAACATCAAAGCCAACAGAACCAGGAACCAAGCGCATGCTCTGATCAAAAGTCTCACGACGCAACGCCCCCCTTTGTTCAGTTTTTAGGCAACCACCCAGGCGGTATCGCCAGCGTGTCCTCGTGACCAATCAAACAATCGGTTGTTTGCATCCGAGTCGCTGACCATTGCGCCAATCGCGCGGCACTGACTCTCCCCGTTTGCGCCACAGCTTCGACCATACCCTGATGCAGCAGATCTAACAACGCCCGGTGCTGCGAACTTAATTGCCATGCACTGTCACCACGCACCACCGTAAACTGCTCAGTTTGCAAACATTGTGCCAAGACAGCGGCCGCCTGCGGACCAGCAGCCGCCCCAAAACCTTTATCAGTCATCTGGTGTGCATGAAATGCTGTCAACAAATCCTCATCAGCCTCATGCGTCGGAAGCCAAGCCGAACGGCCGTCATAAGTGAGTACTGTGTAAAAAGGCGTTTTGAGCGCACCACAAAATCGTGCGATCCAAACCGGGGAAATCAAATCAAACAATGCTGCCGCTGTCACCATATCAGGCTTTGATTCAAGCAGAACGCGCTCAATGTCTTTGTTTAAGTCGGCCCTGAGCCAACGGATCAAAACAGTTTTATCCGCCTTACGCACTTGCAAGCCATCGGATTGCTCGGACAAGATTTCATCGGCCCATTGGGCTGTCAACTGGCGTGATGCATCAAGCAGGGCTTGGTCGTGGTCAACGAGCGTCCACTCTTGCTTGTCACCAAACAAAGGCACAAGTGCACGCATGTTTGACCCGCTGCCAGAACCCAAGTCAAGTAAGCGCAAGCCAGGCAAATCAGCGCCATGGCGCTGGCGCAAATAATCCAGCATGGCGGCCTGCACCGATGCACTGCGACTGGCATGGTCCACTGGCTCGCGCAAGCCCAGCCAATGGGATGAAAACCCACTCATGCTGACCTCGGCTCAAGAACAAATTGTGATTTCAACATGTCAGAAAAGTAACCCTCTTTGGCGTGTAATTCGTCAAATGACCCCGCTTGCACAATCTTGCCATCAACCACCACCAACACCACATCAGCCCGTTTGATCGTCGAGAGACGATGCGCAATCACCAGCGTCGTTCGTGCTTGACGAGCACGCTCAAAGGCTTGAACCACAGCGGCTTCGGTCTTTGGATCGAGGGCGCTGGTCG
>CALBEY010000063.1 GCA_937888805.1 uncultured Burkholderiaceae bacterium | reverse complement strand
TGCAGCGGCTCACCGCTTAAGCGGCCAGAGCGAAACGCTCGTCGTTGGCGTTTATTGGTTTTCCAGTGGATTTACGAGCGAACTGGTGCTCGGCATGCCCTACTCTGTTTCGCGACCCACGTCGAATCCGGGTCGGCCCCATTAACGCTATTGTAACGGTCTTTGATAGCGTCCACACAACTAATTGGTTTGTTCCAACAAGGCCGACTATTGGTTAAGCTCAGGACACTGTTTCAAATAACCAACCGACAAGTCAACCAAAGCGACACAAAACAAATCATGAAACTTAACGCCAGTGATCTCGACGCCAAACAAGCCTACAAACTCATGACCGCCGTGGTTGTGCCAAGACCGATTGCATGGGTCAGCACCTTGTCTGCCACAGGCATCTCTAACCTTGCGCCCTTCAGTTACTTCACCAGCGTCTCTAACAAACCGCCCATGGTTGGCATCAACATCGGCCAAGAAGCAAGAGGCCGCAAAGACACCGCAACAAACATCCTCGACACCAAGGAATTTGTAGTTAACATCGGAAACTTTGCACAAGTCGAGGACCTGCATGCCAGCGCCGATCATCACCCACCAGAGGTCAGTGAAATCGAACTGTTGGGCCTAAAAACCGTGCCCTCTGAATATATCGCCGTGCCTCGCTTAGCAGACGCACCCGTACAGATGGAATGCCGCTTTGATCGCATGATTCCCTTCGGTACCGCTGGTTCTGAGTTCTACGTTGGTGAAGTGATTGCCTTTCACGTGCGTGACGACTTGATCGACAACAACAAGATCGACTCCGTGGCGCTTGACCCCATCTGTCGGCTAGCCGGACCCTTCTACGCCAAGCTTGGCGAGATTGTCAGAATGGGTTCACGCGTCAGGTAGGCATGAGACAAAAAAGTTGACGCGCGGGGACTAGAAACAAGACGCAAAATGTGAGGGGTAAGAAGTAAAAAAGCTGGGCGCCTGTCTGTTGCTCAAATCACGCGTCTCGTGTAACAAAGACAAGCGACACGACAAACATATTTTTCCGAGCCCTTTGGTTTGACGCTGAATTTGTAAGCGCAGAAGGTGGATAAAAAGCGCCACCAGATTCCTCGAGTACGGAGAACAGGCGTTAGAATTCTGCCAATTTGGGCTTGACAGAAACCGACATATTAGATATCTTTTTGATATGTTATCAAGGAATTAAAAATGAAACCTGCAATCGCGCAAATTGCTTTTCGATACCGACCACAGGATAGTTCTAGCGGTCTGACTCGTGCGACCACAAAACGCCTGGCTACTGTATTGGGCGTTGGTGAAACACAAGTCATTCACTTGGCACTGCACGAACTGGCAACAAAATTCTTGCCTCAATACGACGCAGATAACGGTCCGTTAACCAAGACCCAGATGAGTCAATTGGAAAAGTCTCTTCCTAAACCCAAAGGTGGTGTGGTGCGTAGTAGCCTTTTTGAACTGGAAAATATGTAATGCACTGTTGGCCAGAGCCGTCAGCAGGTGAAATTGTGTGGTGCCATTTTCCAGACAACATAAGTGCAAAGCCTAAACCAAGACCCGGACTAATCATATCGGTTAAAGAAGACAACGATGCCATGATCTTCGTAAATGTTGCATACGGAACGAGCCAAAAGACCAATCGTTTGTATAGCGGTGAATTTTTGATCGCTAAATTCAAAAATCCAGTGGCGTACGCTACCGCAGGATTAAGTTACGACACAAAGTTCGATTTAAATAGACTTTGGGTGGTACCGTTTATTGACGAATACTTTTCAGTTCCACCGCATGCGCCGCACGGACAAATTCCTAAGCTTGGGATACTTCACCCCAGCATGGTGCACGTCGTAGCTGCCGCCTTTAATGCGACACGAAGCCGATAGCGTTTTCCTCAAACAACCTTCTGAACCCCTAAAAACCGCAACAGCCCCAAGCGCTGTTGCGCCCAGAACCCTTGGCCGTACGCCGACACATGGCTTTGGTCATGAACGCCGGTCGGGCCATAGTGGCCATCAAACCGAGCGGTACCAAACAAAATATCCCAGACCGGAAACAGCACGGCAAAGTTGTAACCACCAATCGCCGCATCGGCCCCAATGTAATGGTGATGGCGGTGGTACTTGGGGCTCACCAGCACCCGCTCAAACCAACGACCAAACGACATCCGAACATTCGCGTGCGAAAAGCTTTCTAAAAGCTGTGTGATCACCACCACCATCACAAACTGCTCTGGTGGCACACCCAACACAAACGAAACCACCACAATCACCAACGAACGCAACACATCATCAAGCAAGTGATTGCGGTTATCACTCCACATCGTCATTTGCCGTTGACTGTGATGCACAGCATGCAGCGCCCAAAAGCGCGCAAAGCGATGCTGTGCCCGGTGGTAGCAATAGTCCATCAAATCAAACACCAACAAATAAATCAGCAGGCTGACCCAAGCCACATCAGTCACCCCTGGCCACACCTGATCGACCGGTGGCACCACCCAGCCCTGCACATGCAAAAGGCCTTTGGTCCATTCAATAATAGGCAACAACCCAAAAAATAGACCCAAGCGAAACAAACCCAACCGGTGAATCAGCGTGTAAATCACATCAACCCGAACCGCCAAACGATCAGTCACTGCTTCCACGGGCCGCCAGCGTTGCAATGCACCGATCACCACCAACAAAAACGTCAACTCAAGCGCACCAATCAACAACCACATCGTGGCATCAAACGCATCTTCCAAATAGACACTGGCACCCAGCGCAAACATCACTGGTTGCACCAGCGTCTCAAAAAGCCACAGGTGAGCCGAATCAAAGAGATCCAAACCCCAAGTAACGCCACCGCTTAAAAACGTATTCATCAACGAGCACCCACAGAAGCATTCAAATCCCGTTTGGTCATCTGGTCACCGCACCAAACCCCACACCAAACACCGGATGATCAGCCAAGGTCTTAAAACAAAAACCCTTGGCCTTCAGCCCAACAATCAAAGGCTCTAACACCGCTGGCGCCCAGGGGTCTTGGCGAGACCAAATACCCAAATGCGCAACCATCACATCACCGGCGCGAATGTTTCGCAGCGCTTGCTCAAGCAAGCGCTGGTTCGGGAAACGGTCGCTTGGCAACTCATCCCCCAAAAACCCCGCCGGCGACCAACCAACATGCTCATAACCGCATTGACGGGCCGCCTTAATCAAAGCAGGTGAAGTCTTACCACCAGCCGCCCGAAACAGCGGCATCAGCGTCTGCCCTGTCATGGCCTCAAACCGCGCATTCACTTTATCCAACGACTCGCAATACTGCTCGGCCGTAAACACCCGAACCCGACCCTTTTCTGGGCCAGCACTGGCGCGCACTCGAAACCGCCCATCAGGCAAATCCGCCAACCAATACACATGATCAAACGTGTGTGACCCAAACGCATGGCCTTCCTTGGCCCAAGCCTGCCACTGCGCCCGCCACTCATCGTCCAAACTGCCACCACCAGTTTTTGTGGCCTCGTTGGCCAGAAAAAACGTGACCGCAATCTCCTGCCGTTTGAGCACGTCGGCCACCAATGGCGTGACCGCCATGTGGCCGGTGTCAAACGTCAGGTACACGGGTTTATCACAGGCTGGCGCCTGCGCTAAACCAGCAGTCATCGTCACAGCGAGGCCAAGCCCACAAAAAAGCCTAAAGCCTGAACCCCAATGTCGGCCCCAGCCCAACCCCACCGAAGTAAACCTAGAGGCGCGGCGCATGATTCAAGGTCCACACACCGTGCGGTGACTTGCCCACCCGCACCTGCTTCACAATCTGGCCCGTGGTCACATCAATCACCGTCAAGCGTCCCGCCCAACGTGACGTCACCAACAGCGTCTTGCCGTCATCCATCAGATCCATGCAATCTGGACCACCAGGCGCCGCAAACGAATCCACCACTGACAGACTTTCCAAATCAATCCTAGAAATGGTATTAGCCGTGCGATTGCTCACGAAGATCTGCCGACCATCACCCAAAGCCCTAAACGCATGAGCACCCTTGCCCGTCACGATTCGAGAACGCTCAACCGCCGCACCTTCACCGCTGACATCAAACACCTGCACCGAATCCTCACCCGTCAACCCAACGAGCAAGGTTTTGTCGTCCGGCGTAAGGTAAATGTCAGCCGGCATCTCACCCGTAGAAACCGTCCACCGAGGCGTCTGCGTCAAAAGATCAATCGCAATCAACTCATTGCTGTCTTGCAGCGTCACATAAGCCACTTGGCTCTGACTGTCGATCGCAATATGACTAGGCGTCTTGGGTGCCCGAACACGCTTGACCAATTCCAGTGGTTCGGCCGCATCCACCCCATGCCAGCGATAAATATCAATGTGATCAAGCCGATTGGCTGCCGTCACAAACCACTGCATGTCAGGCGAAAAGCGCAAATGATACGGATCAATCATCCGATTAAGCGTTCGCTGCACCTGCCCCGTCTTCGGATCCATGAACGTGATTGAATTACCCGCCGCATTGCCAATCAACACCGAGCCACCATCAGGCGACAGGTAAATGTGATGGGGTTCCTTACCCACCGCCACGCGCGCCGTCTCTTGCCAGGTCACCGGATCGATCAC
>CALBEY010000062.1 GCA_937888805.1 uncultured Burkholderiaceae bacterium | reverse complement strand
CTTGCGGCCGATGATCGCGTCGAAGTGGTTGTGGCAGTGGGTGGCGGTTGATGACGGATCTGATGAAAGAAGCCAAAACACTGGCCGACTCAGTTGCACCGCCCACAGGTCTGCACATCAAAAGCTTTGTGCATCGGCGCAGTCACATCACCCAAGGTCAGCGCTTGGCGCTTGAAACCTTGGGCTCTAGCTGGGTGTTGGATTACACCCCTGAAATATTGGATCTTGCCCAAACGTTTGGCCGCCAAGCACCCACGATTCTAGAGATTGGTTTTGGGATGGGTGAAACGACCGCCGCCATTGCGCAAGCCCGCCCAGATGAGAATTTTTTGGGTCTTGAGGTGTTCAATTCGGGCGTGGGGGCTTTGCTGGGGCGGATTCAGTCGCACGAATTGCGCAACATTCGTATCATTTCCCACGATGCGGTCGAGGTGTTGCAGAACATGGTTGCACCGCAATCGCTGGCTGGGGTCCACATTTATTTTCCAGACCCTTGGCCCAAAACTCGGCACCACAAACGGCGTCTGATTCAAGCCCCATTCTTACAGCTCTTGTGCAGCCGCTTGGCCAGTGGCGCTTATATTCATTGTGCCACTGACTGGGAACACTATGCCCACCAGATGCTGGATGTGCTGCAAAACGAGCCCGCTTTAGAAAACACCGCAGCAGGTTTTGTGCCTAGGCCAGATCATCGACCTCTGACCAAATTCGAGTCCCGTGGGCTAAGGCTCGGCCACGGCGTGTGGGATCTGATTTTTAAGAAACGCTAAGCAAAAGGCCAGCAAGAGCAGGTCTGCTAGTGATACGTGCTTATTCAGCAACCGCTCTTAGCCCCTGAACCGACCCAAGCCGCTGCCCAGGGATTTCATGCCACCCATGGCTTTGAGCATTTTGGACATACCGCCTTTTTTCATCTTCTTCATCATGTCTTGCATCTGCTCAAACTGTTTGAGCAGCCGATTGACTTCTTGTACCGGTACCCCAGCGCCAGTGGCGATACGACGCTTGCGTGAGGCTTTTAAAATCTCGGGCTTGGTGCGCTCCAGCGGCGTCATGGCATTGATGATGCCTTCGGTGCGACGCATCTGCTTTTCTGCCTGCCCGCCTTGTAACTGACCAGCTGCGGCAGCCAGGTCACCAGGAAGTTTTTCTAAGAGGCTGCTCATGTCACCCATTTTTTTGACTTGGCTTAACTGCTCTTTGAAGTCGTTCAAATCAAATTTATCGCCTGACTTCAGCTTGCCTGCAAGCTTCTCGGCTTGGGCCATGTCGATGTTTTGATGGGCTTGCTCAACCAAGGAGACAATGTCGCCCATACCAAGCACACGCTGCGCCATACGGTCTGGATAAAAAGGCTCAAGGCCATCGAGCTTTTCTGAGACCCCCACGAACTTAAGCGGTTTACCCGTGACGTGGCGCACCGACAAAGCCGCACCACCCCGCGCATCACCATCGATTTTGGTTAACACCACACCAGTTAAAGGCAATGACTCACCAAATGCACGGGCGGTGTTGACCGCATCTTGGCCTTGCATGGCGTCAACCACAAACAAGGTCTCAACAGGCTGCAATAGCGTGTGCAACATCTGTATTTCTTGCATCATGGCTTCGTCGATACCCAGACGACCAGCCGTATCGACGATCAGGACGTCAATGTGCTGTCGCTTGGCGTGATCGAGGGCAGCACGCGCAATATCAGCTGGTTTTTGCGTCACATCTGAGGCAATCCATTCGACACCCGCTTGGGCGGCCACGGTTTTTAACTGCTCAATGGCTGCTGGCCGATAAACGTCAGCACTGACCACGGCAACTTTTTTCTTACCTGTCTTGCGGCCATTTTGAACATGACCGCCTTGGGCTAACCAGCGCGCCAATTTGCCCGTGGTGGTGGTTTTACCCGCACCTTGCAGGCCAGCCATCAAGATCACCGCTGGGGGCTGCACCGACAATGAGAGCTCGCCCGCTTCGGCACCCAAATCGCCCCCCATCAAAGCGGTCAACTCGCGGTTAACCACGCCAACAAGGGCCTGGCCTGGGCTTAAGCTGCCGACCACTTCCTCACCGAGTGCTTTTTCTTTCACACGTTCGATAAAGCTTTTGACCACCGGCAACGACACGTCTGCCTCAAGCAAAGCCAAACGTACCTCTCGCATCATGTCTTGCGTGTTGGCTTCGGTTAACCGCGCCTGTCCCCGAATGGTTTTAACAACGCGGGTGAGTCGTTGGGTGAGGTTTTCCAGCATAGGTCTACCAATAAGAGGGTGTGGTTTCGCTTAAACTAGCGCAATGGCTTCTGGTATTGTATTTCACACCATCGCTGCATTGGTCTATCTTGGTCTATCAACCCTACTTTGGGGGACGTTACAGGCCGGAAAGCCCATGGATTTGCTTGGGCGCTTCACCCGCTGGGGTGTCTTGATGGCACTTTTGTTCCAAGGAATTGCCTTAAACGACAAAATCTTAGCCGGTGGAAACCTGCAACTGAGCTGGGTACTGGCGCTTTCCGCAGCGATTTGGCTGGGGCTCATTGTGTTCTGGCTGGAAAGCTTGGTCGTCAAAATCGATGGTTTGCAACTTATTCTATTGCCCATTGCTGGAGTCACTTGCGCCATAGCCGCGATATTTCCTGACACGCACTTAATTACCAGCGCAACAGAAACGGCCTTACGAGGGCATTTATTGTTGGCGCTTGGCGCTTACGGCCTAATTACCATCGCTGCCATGCAAAGCCTCTTAATGGCGGCACTTGATCATCACTTGCATCATCCTCGAGAGGCTGCCCACCGAGCATCAGGGCTACGCCGCGCATTTGGCCGCATGCTCGATGCCCAACCCCCGCTGCTGGTGCAAGAGCGGTTGCTGTTTCGCATCATCTGGATTGCCTTTGGCGCGCTCTCATTGGCGGTCATCTCTGGTGGACTGATTTCTCTGGCCAGTACGGGCAGATGGCTGCCTTTTGACCACAAAACCATTTTTACAATTCTGTCTTGGGTAACCTTCGGTATCTTGTTGCTTGGGCGTCAATTACGTGGTTGGCGAGGCCGTATTGCGCTACGCTACACTCTGGTCGGCTTTGTGTTTGTGGTGCTTTCCTACACGGGTAGCCGTTTCGTGATTGAAGTCATTTTGAGTCGTACCTAACATGGGTAAATTCTTATTCTGGGCGGTAGTCATCATAGGCGTGTTGCTGGTGACACGGGTGCTGACGCACTATGCCGCCAATCAACGCAACAAACCACTACAAAAAAAAGGTGGGCCCCAGGCCATTACAGAGGCTGAAGAAATGGTTCGTTGCGCCCACTGCCAGGTTTTCATACCGCGATCGGATGCCTTCGAACAAGATGATCACCTATGGTGTGGCCCTGAACACGCCAAGCAAGGCGTGCACCAACCCCGGTGAATACGAGTCACATGACTGATGGCTGGCTGACCCTACCGGGCATGGCTCGTGCGCCGTCACCAAACCACAACGCGCGACCGCCAGGCACCGTGATTGACCTGTTAGTCATTCACAACATTAGCTTGCCGCCCGGAGAATTTGGAACAGGCTTGATTACAGATTTGTTTTTGAATCAAATCGATATTTCCGTTCACCCTTGGCTCGAAAATGTGAGAGGACTAGAAGTCTCGTCACACTTTTTAATTGAACGTCACGGTCAACTGACTCAGTTTGTCTCCTGCCATGATCGCGCCTGGCATGCGGGCGTGTCTGTATTCGACGGTCGGCAGGCATGCAATGACTTTTCAATTGGCATTGAGCTTGAGGGCACTGATGACCTGCCCTTCACAGCTGCCCAATATGACAAGCTCCTTAGCCTGACACTCGAACTACGGTCGCTTTATCCGCTCAATCATGTGCGCGGCCATAGCGACATTGCCCCAGGGCGCAAAACCGACCCGGGGCGATGTTTTGATTGGGCGGGTTACGCCAGAGATGCGGGTTGGTCCGAGCAAGCGCTACCTGAGCACACGCAAGACGTGACGGCTAACAGTGCCCCGCCCTCGAACATCCCAACCAACCCAACCACCTAACTTAGTTTTTCAGCAGCAAAGCATTCAATCGTTGCACAAACCCCACCGGGTCAGCGAGCTGTGAACCATCAGCCAAGAAGGCTTGATCCAACAACACGGAGGACCAATCGGCGAATTGCTCATCGGTTGATTGTTCGATACGCCTAATCAAGGGATGTTCTGGGTTGATCTCCAAAATCGGTAAGACCGTGGGTGCTGCTTGACCGGCCGATTGAAGCATGCGTTGCAGATGCGGGCTCATTTCGTTTTCATCAACAACCACACAAGCCGGTGAATCCACCAAGCGCGTGGAGACACGAACCTCTTTGACCTGATCTTTCAGTGCCTCGGTCAAACGTCCAACCAATGGCTTCAGGGCATCGGCGACTTCAGTCTGCTTTTTCTTTTCTTCTTCGTCAGCCAGGTCCGCCAAGTCGAGGCCACCTTTGGCCACGGAGGCAAGAGATTTACCGTCAAATTCGTTCAAATGAGACAGCATCCATTCATCAACCCGGTCCCAAAGCAGCAGCACTTCGATGCCCTTTTTACGGAAAATCTCCAAATGCGGGCTTGTTGAGGCGGCTTTGTAGCTTTCAGCGGTAACGTAGTAGATCTTGTCTTGCCCTTCTTTCATGCGTGACACATAGTCAGCTAGGCTCACATCTTGAACGTCAGTCTCAGCCTTGGTGGAAGCGAAGCGCAACAGCTTGGCGATACGCTCTTTGTTGCCCGCGTCTTCACCAGTGCCCTCTTTCAACACTTGTCCAAATGCTTGCCAGAAAGCGGTGTAATCCTCTTTCTTGTTTTCAGCCATGTCTTCCAAAAGACTCAAAATACGCTTGGTCGACCCTTCTCTGATGGTGCGAACATCGCGGCTTTCTTGCAGGATTTCGCGCGACACGTTCAGTGGCAAGTCAGCCGAGTCGATCACGCCGCGTACAAACCGCAAGTAAGCGGGTAACAGCTGCTCGGCATCATCCATGATGAAGACGCGTTTGACATAGAGTTTGACGCCGCGCTTGGCATCACGGTCGTAAAGATCAAAGGGTGCACGCTTGGGTACATATAGCAGCTGCGTGTATTCGCTACGTCCTTCAACACGGTTGTGTGTCCAGGCCAGTGGGTCTTCGAAGTCGTGCGAGACGTGTTTATAGAACTCGATGTATTGCTCATCGGTGATCTCAGCTTTGTTTCGGGTCCAAAGCGCACTGGCCTGGTTGACTGCCTCCCACTCGCCAGTGCGTTTCATTTCTGAGGCGTCTTTGTCCCACTCTTCTTTGGGCATTTCAACAGGCAAGGAAATGTGGTCTGAGTAGCGTCGCAGGACTTCGCGCAGCTTCCAACTGCTCAGAAAGTCGTCTTCGCCTTCGCGCAAATGCAAGACGATTTCTGTGCCACGTTGCGCCTTGGAGCGGTTGGCGATTGCAAACTCGCCCTGGCCGTCAGAGCTCCATTCGACGCCTTCTTCAGGCGCGAGTCCGGCTAGCCGACTGTAGACCGTAACTTTATCGGCCACGATAAAAGACGAATAGAACCCAACGCCAAATTGGCCAATCAACTGTGCATCTTTTTGATTGTCACCCGTCAATTTCGAGAAAAACTCACGGGTCCCTGACCGCGCGATCGTGCCTAGGTTGGCAATCGCTTCTTCTTTACTCATGCCAATGCCGTTGTCCGAGATCGTGATGGTGCGCGCGTCCTTGTTGAAATCAACCCGTACTTTTAATTCCGAGTCGTTCTCAAACAAAGCTGGCTCGTCCAAAGCCCTAAACCGTAATTTGTCGCACGCATCAGAGGCGTTAGAAATCAGCTCCCGCAAAAAAATCTCTTTATTGCTATAAAGAGAGTGGATCATCAGGTGTAGCAGTTGCTTTACTTCTGCCTGAAATCCCATCGTTTGTGCCGAAGATGGCTTGGTCGCCTCTGTCATCGTCTCACCTTTTGATTAAAACTATTTATTCTAAGGATGGCCTAGCCGCAGAACCAAGGTCCGCGCAAAGGCTGTTACTGCTATTAATTGGGGGCTGTCAGCCCGATTTCAAGACTTAGAACACCCGTCAAAACAGCCCGACCCACCCCTAAAAAGACTGGGTTTAAATTTCCACGTATAATCCACCTTCCAAATGAGATGAGCCTCATCGAGAAAGTGCCCGGGTGGTGAAATTGGTAGACGCAGGGGACTCAAAATCCCCCGCCGCAAGGCGTGCCGGTTCGATTCCGGCCCCGGGCACCACGGCTTACTAGCCATTGTTGGGCTCTACCCCATTAATTAACGCCACTCCAGCCAAATAGTGCCTAGCTACGTCGCCCTTGCAACCGCAGATGGGCCATTTAGCGCTTCAATTTTTTGGGGAAATGGCTAAGATTGTCACTAAACCGACTGGAGTTTCCCGTGCGAGTCTCAGCCACTGAAGCAAAAAACCGATTCGGCAGTCTTTCTGCCATCGCTAAACGTGAGCCTGTTTTTGTAGAGAAAGCAGGTCATCTCGATACCGTCATCATGTCAGCCGAGCATTACCATGCACTACAAGCCAGCAACGACGACGCCAGTCGGGCGGCTCGTAAAAGACACTTTGAAAGCGAATTCGGTGACTGGATTGCTGAGCAAAACGCCCTGATCGAGACAAGCGGCATTCCCGGTGCCGACCTGCGTCCTTGGTGAATCGTCGATGGCATAGTATGGCGTTTTTACCAATCCAAGCAACAGCGCAGCTAATGGCATTCCTTATGTAGTCGTCATTCAAAGCGACCTGCTCGATGCGCTCGCCACTCGAATGACCATCCCGCTAGCGGTATTAAACGATCATATTAAGGTACCCACCGCCTTGTGTCCTATCGTTACAGTAAAAGGAAACCGCTATCACGCGCTTGCCCATTATGCGGCACCGTTGCCAGCAAAAGCCTTGAAGCGCCCTTTAGCTAATGTGGAGTCGCAGGCCGATATGTTGGTGTCAGCAATCGACACGGTCATATCTGGTATCTGAAGACATCAGTAACATTTGCGCTTGTGCAGCACATGCCGAGGGAAATTAACGGCGGATCTCTACACTTACGATCTGTCTACTGAACCGGTAAGCTTACGCGTGCATACCTTCAAATTGCTCATCAGGGCTAAGCGATGCTTTTTAGATTCAATAAATAGTTTTGACCTATGCAAAATATTTAGTACTGACACACCAAATCAATCCTGTTGCCAAACACTTGTTGCGTTGCTATAAGAAATTTGAACTAGCGCATCTTGAGGATTTCGCAACATGTCTAAACACTTGAATTACCCAGTCGGGTTGCGTGCTGTCACCGATAGAAATCAACGTTTGCGCGAAGCCTTGGCTGCAGAGACGCTCTTGATGGCGCCTGGCTGCTTTGATTGTTTGAGCGCAAAGTTGGTCGCCAAAGCCGGGTTTTCAGCGGCATACATTACCGGCTCAGGGGTTTCCATGAGCACAATCGGGGCACCCGACATGGGTGTCATTTCTTTTTCTGAGGTAATCGACCGAGCCCGACGGATTGCAGACTGTGTGAATATACCGCTAATCTGCGATGCCGACACTGGCTACGGTGGGCCCATTAACGTGATTCGCACGGTACAAGAGTTTGAAAGGGCTGGCCTTAGCGCCATTCAAATCGAAGACCAAGTGTGGCCAAAAAAATGCGGTCATGAACCGGGACGAAAACTGGTGTCTATCGCCGAAATGGTGGGCCGCATCAAAGCCGCCGTAGACGCGAGAGTTGATGAAGATTTTGTGGTCGTGGCTCGCACAGACGCCCGATCAAGTCACGGTATAGACGAGGCCATTGAGCGCGCTGCCCGCTACCAAGAAGCTGGCGCCGATGTGCTTTTTGTTGAGTCGCCTGAAACAAAAGAAGAGATGGCCGAGATCAACCGCCAGCTCAAGGCACCCACTTTGGCCAACATGGTTGAAGGGGGCAGAACACCCCTTGCTAATGTCACCGAATTACAAAGCCTTGGATACTCGCTTGCGATTTATCCAAACTCTTTGACCCGACTTTTTGCGTTTCAAGGCGCACGCATGCTGGCTGCGTTACATGCAACGGGCACGACTGATGGCTTTAAAGACGAGATGCTCGATCACCGTGCCCTTTGGGACTTATTCGACTATCCAGAATGGACAGCATTAGAAGAACGTTTTTCGTGAAAGAAACTTGGCTGAGATTCACGATTAGTATTGGCTGCACCACTGTTTAAAAGCAACCTCTTTGCTTACCCGAAAAGACGTAAGACCGATTAACGCATAGGAAAAATTATGGACAAACTTGAAAAATGGCGTGGTTATGTACCTGACGTTGAACTCGAGACATACCGAAAAGGTGGCTTCGCACAACGCATCGGTTTCGGTGAACGGGTTGCGCTGCTAAACATAGACACCACTCACATGTTTGTCGATCCGGCCTACTCAATGTGTGGCCGCGACATGGGAACGGTGGTTGACTCAATTGTTCAGTTGACCGATCTTTTCCGTGAACTTGACCTGCCGATTTATTACAGCCGTCGTGACGACCGTAGCCACCCCACTTATCGCGGCGCCTGGAACTACAAACTGGCCAACCCCGATGCCTTTCAATATGCACTAGACCCGCGGGCAGACGAGTGGCCAGAGCGCTACGGACCACGCGAACAAGATCGGGTTGTTTTTAAAAACAAACCGTCTTGCTTTTTCCTCACGCCGCTAGAGGCATTTCTTCGTTACGACAAAGTCGACACGCTGGTGGTTTGCGGTATCTCAACCTCTGGTTGCGTTAGAGCCGGCGCGGCCGACGCCTTCTCTCATAATTTCAGAACAATCGTGGTCGACGAGGCTTGTGGCGATCGTAGCCCACAGGCACACAAGGCCAATCTCTTTGATTTAGACATGAAATTTTGTGATGTTGAGTCATTGCCTTACGTACTTAAAGAAGTCAGTACAAGATATTCGAAATAGACAAAGGATCCCTCTGTGAAACCCAAAATCGCACTAATTAGTACAGGTGGCACGATCACCTCCATCAGCCAACTTGGTGAGCTAGATCTATTTGAATACACCTCAAGTGGTCATCGACTGACTGCCGAAGAAATGTTGGACAAGTTTCCACAGGCCCACAGCATCGCAGACGTCATCCCAGTCAATTTCGAAACGCTGCCCTCCACTGCTCTGGAGTATCAACATTGGCGTCGTCTTGTTGTCGAAATAGAAAAGCTAGTGGCTGAGCATCAAGACTTGGTTGGTGTGGCAATTTTGCACGGTACCGCCACCATTGAAGAGACCGCTTACGCGCTTAACTTAGCTCTTAAAGTGGATATTCCAGTGGTGATCACAGGCTCGCAGCGCCCAGCAAGCGCCCTTTCAAGTGACGCTGGCCTGAATGTATTCAACGCGGTACGTGTTGCGAGCTGCCCAGAGGCGCGAGGAAAAGGTGTCCTCGTCTGCCTCAATGACGAAATCAATGCGGCACGTGATGTCACCAAAACATCAACCGGGCGCCTGCAGACATTCCGATCAGCCGATTTCGGTGCACTCGGCCATGTCGATGGTGACCGCGTGGTCTTCTACCATCAGCATACGAGACAACACACCCCTAATACACCATTCGACATTCGCCACATTGAAGTGCCACCGCGCGTCGACATCGCGTATTCATACGCTGGTAGTGACGGCACAGCGGTGCGGGCTTTTATTGCAGCCGGTGCCAAAGGCATTGTTGGCGCGGCCTACCCACCTGGATTGCTATCACCGCAAGAATCTGATGCGATGAAAGAAGCGGTCGATGCTGGTGTCATCGTGGTACTCTCGTCAAGAGGCGGCTCAGGTCGGGTATTTGCCCCAGAAAAAGTACGCAAATTAGGATTCCTTCAGGGAGACAATTTGACGCCTCAAAAGGCACGTATTTTATTGAGTATGGCGTTAACTATCACCTCAGACGCCAAGACAATCCAAGCGATGTTTGATACGTATTAAGCACGCATTGGGATTTTAGTAACAATTGATTTCCGTTCACAACGCAGCACCTTTTTAGGAGGTAACACGATGGACCGCAGAACATTGTTAAAAACAGGATTGGTCTCTAGCCTTGGTTTGGTCGCACCTGTCTTCTCGGCAAAAGCCCAAGCGACCAATTACCCTGACAGACTCATAAAGATTGTCGTCGCATTTGGTCCAGGCGGTTCTACCGACGTTACGGCTAGAACCATATCACCGTCGCTTGGGGCAATCTTGTCGCAAAGCATCGTCATTGAGAATAAACCAGGCGGGGGATCAAACATCGGTGCGGCATATGCCGCTAAGGCCGCGCCCGATGGCTATACACTTTTTTTAGGCACGATCGCCAACGTCATTAACATGAGTCTTTACTCCTCGCCGGGTTACAACCTACTGGCTGATTTTATCCCGATCTCCCAGCTATCAGCCGCGCCTGCCGTGCTTGTGGTCAATCCCAAGCTCCCCGTCAATACGGTGGCAGAGCTCATCGCTTATGCCAAAGCCAATCCAGATAAATTGAACTTCGCATCCTCCGGCGTGGGTACCACACCCCATTTGGCAGGTGAGATATTCAATCAGCGCAATGGCATCAAAACAAAACATATCCCTTACAAAGGTGCTGCCCCTGCATTAAACGATACGATCGCTGGCGTGACTGACTTCGGCTTTAAAACAGCCTTGTCAGCCATTCCCAGTATTCAAGGTGGCCGGATACGGGCGCTTGCGGTGGCTGCCCCTCAGCGTTTAACGCTATTACCTGATGTGCCCACCCTTGCTGAGGCAGGCTTGTCTGATTTTGAGATCACCTCTTGGAACGGACTGTTTGCACCGCGTGGAACGAACCCTGAGATCATCAAAAAACTCAGCAACGCTTGCATGCAAATTTCCCAGCTGCCAGATGTGCAAAAGACCTTTGCCGCACAAGCCGCACTAAGCGTTTCGTCAACGCCGGAGAACTTCAAAAAATTCATTGAAACCGAAATAAAAATCTGGGGTGATGTTATCAATAGTGTTGGGATTCAGAAACTCTAACGCTAAACGGCTAAGGGGCCCGCTTATTCACACCTAACAAGGCAGACAGCCATGAACCGTTTGTTCGATGTTGCAAAGGTGATACGCAGTAAGAATGCGGGTCCGTTAGTCATCTCTTTTGATTTGCTGTTCAAAAATAAGGATTTATTCGCGTTGGCAGTTGCATCACCAAACCTGACCGCTCAAGCCCTTGCGTCGGTATTTGGCCGACCAGCGGATGAATTGGTGGTGATTCACTATCCTGCCGCACACGCCATCAAAATTTCCATGCCACGCCTGATTGTTTCTGGATCACCTGGCGATGGCGATGTTTACGGCTCACAGCAACACGCCCCTTTACTGAGTCTGATGCTATGAACTGTGTTCAACGGCTTATCAAGCGCCAGCCCGAAACCTTGCGTATCTTGGCGGCCTCAGGGCAACTCGGTTATGGCATTCCAGAACACAGTTTCAACGCTGGCCTTGAGCGTCATCCAGACTTTATTGGTTGCGATATGGGCTCTATTGATCCTGGCCCCTACTACCTTGGGGCAGGCGTCATGGCAACGAGCGATGCCATGACTCGCCGTGATCTGCGACTGGTGATTAGAGCTGCTCGACAGCATGATATCCCACTCATTATCGGCACAGCAGGTACCGCAGGCGCATCAGCGCACCTTGAGGCAACCATCGATATGGTTCGTTCCATTGCGCTCGAAGACAAGCTGAGTTTTAAGCTGGCAGTGATCCGCGCTGACATTGAGGCAAAAGCTGTCATCAACGCGCTAGCGGCTGGTTACCTTGCCCCGCTTGGTGGCCGCCTAGACGTGACAGCGCAAGATATTGAACAATGCACCCACATCGTCGGGCAAATGGGCTGTGAGCCTTTTGTGGCTGCCTTTGACAAAGATCCAGACATTATCATTGCGGGACGCGCCTGCGACACCGCCATTTTTGCGGCTTTGCCAAAAGTGATCGGATTTGACATGGCCAATGTCATGCACATGGCAAAGATTATCGAATGCACGTCGATTTGTTGTGAACCAGGTGGGCGCGATGCCATGTTAGCGACACTCGACAAAACCGGGTTTGTGCTTGAAAGCATGAACCCAGATCGCAGTGCCACCCCATTGTCCGTGGCAGCACATAGCCTCTACGAACAATCAGACCCACTGACATTTACCGAACCCGATGGCTCGCTTGACGTCAGTCACGCCACCTATACGGCCGTCGATGAAAGACGCACAAAGGTCAACGGTGCGACTTGGACCCCTGCACGCAAAACCACCATCAAAGTAGAGGCCAGCGCGCCAATCGGTTTCCGGTCTGTTTTATTGTGTGCCACCGCTGACCCCCGTTTCATTGAAAACCTTCGAGATCTGCTAGGTATCGTTGAAAAAACCACCCGTGGACTTGTTCCAGGCAATTACCAGATTTTCCCACGCATGTATGGCTTAGACGGTATATCACCGGTCAGCCCAGTTGAGCCCATGTACCATCCGCGTGAAATATTTATTCTCGTTGAGGTTATCGCACCTAGCGAGGCACTAGGACTATCAGTCACCAAAACCTTCAAACAGTTTTTATTGCACCAAGGATTCGCGGGACGGATGTCCACTGGGGGCAATATTGCCTTTCCTTTCACCCCACCAGAACTTTCTACCGGTCAAGCCTATAAGTTCGTGCTCTACCATGTGATGCAGACCGACGATGCCGCCGCGCTATTTCCTGTGTCCGTTGAACAATTGTAAAAACGCCATCCTAAGGACAGCGAGTCGCTGATCTCAGCAATACCCTTCTGGCCCATCCCATTGCTGGCGCGAATATCGATCACCGTGAGTCCAGCCCACAGGGAGGATGCGGTTAATCGCCTCGAGTTCTTCTGTCGTGAGTTGGCGGTTAGCACCCTGAAGTAACTGCTTGAAATGAGTGATTGAGCGAGTCCCTGGAATAGGAATGATGTGATCACCTTGCGCCAAAAGCCAAGCAATCGCCAAGCCCGCAGCAGGTAGTTCCAACTCTTTGGCCAGTTGCCTAAAAGGCACCACAGCGTTAATGTTGGCGGTGTAATTGGGCTCTAAAAATCGAGGGTTATTCACCAAAAACTGTGTCTGTTGGGCCGCCTCAAAACTCAGTGGCTCGTCAGTCAACAATGATCGGCCTACTGGGCTAAATGCCACCAGTGATGTGCCCAACTCAGCGCACGCTTGGGTCAATCCCAACTCAGGCGCCCGAGCCGACAAGGAATATTCCGACTGAACGGCAGCCACAGGATGCACCGCATGGGCACGTCTGAGCGTAGACGGTGCAATCTCTGAAAAACCAATCGCTTTGACTTTGCCGGCCTTCACAAATCCAGCTAAGGTATGAGCCACTTCCTCAACCGGTATCGACTGATCACGGCGGTGAATATAAAACAGGTCAACCGCTTCGATACCCAAACGCCCAAGGCTTTTATCAAGCTCGCTTTCAAGATGCTTAGCCGAATTATCAAAAAAATTGCCAGTGCCATCGGGCTTTCGAGTAATGCCGGCTTTGGTGCAGATTTTGAAAGCCTGCTTGGCCGCTGGGTTGGCTTTGAGATACTGCCCAATCAGCGTCTCTGAAGAACCTGCCCCATACACATTGGCCGTGTCGATGAGGGTCACCCCCGCTTCAAGTGCCGCATCCAAAATAGCGACGCTAGCCGCTTCACTGGTTGGCCCGTAGAAGTTGGTAAAGGACATTGCGCCAATACCAACTGGGGAAACAGCTGGTCCATCTTGACCCAGTTTGCGAAGTTTCATGAGATTAATCCTTTAATCAACAAAAGACGCTAAAAGCTTGTGTAACTACATAGTACCTCTTGAGAAGTGCGCACTCACCGCTCACTAATGACTCGGGGTCGATTGAAACCAGAAAGACACAAAGCCCGTGTTTCTGGTATTTAAAGATACCCAGAATCTTCACCATAACGAAACAAATTAGCTTGCTAGAATTAAGGTTGTTTTTTTGGCTGATCAAAAAATGAAAAACACACAAAAAATCAAAGAAACACAGTCCTGACGACAAAGGAATCTCTCGCCCCATGAATGACGATTTAAAGTCTTACGCCCAACGCTTGTTTGATGATTTGCGCGAGCAAACGTCTGACCCAGCGAGCGGCGGCATTTGTCGTGACACTTACGGGCCAGGTGAACAAATCGCGCACGATCAGATGACGCGTCACGCCAAAGCACTGGGCTTAGACGTCTGGACCGACCATTTGTGCAACACCTTCATGGTGCTGCCAGGCACGGATCGCACGTTACCAGCGGTCGTGATTGGCTCACACCTTGACTCAGTACCGGCAGGCGGCAATTTTGATGGGGCTGCGGGTGTTGTCACAGGGTTGGTGGCGATCAAAGCACTGCAAGCGCAAGGGGTGAAACTCAAGCATGACGTGATGGTCATGGGTATCCGTGCCGAAGAAAGCTATTGGTTTCAACACTCCTACATCGGTAGTCGAGGCGCTTTGGGTCTGTTGGGTTCAGAGGCCTTGGATAAGCGTCGGGTAGACACACAACGCACGTTGGCCGAGCACTTAGAAGCGGCCGGTGGCGATGTACAAGCTGTGCGCGAGAAGCGCCCGTCGCTCACACCCGAGCGGGTGGCAGCATTTTTAGAAGTGCACATTGAACAAGCCCCGTCACTTGCGGTTGACGGTTTTGCAGTAGCCATAGGCACCGCTGTGCCCGGCAATGTGCGCTATGCGCAAGCGCGTATCGTGGGTGAATATGGTCACGTGGGTTTGCCTAGGCGGTTTCGAAAAGACGCCGCTTTGGCTGGTGCCGAGCTTTTGGTGGGACTTGATAACATCTGGCAAGCAGCCGAAGCCCAAGGCAAACCCATGGCCTTCACCGTTGGGGAGTTCCACACCAATTCCCAACGTCACGGTTTAACCATTGTGCCCGGTGAGTTTCGCTTTAGTTTGGATCTGCGCGCCTACGATCAAACGTTCTTAGATGGGCTTGAGCAACAGTTTTTGACCATGGTTAAAACCGTTGAAAAAAATCGGGGTGTCAACATTGATCTTGGCCCTCGCAGTGCGGCGCCCGTGGCGCAAGCTGATGAAACATTTTCTGAGGCGCTGCGCAAAAGCGCCAAAGCCTTGGGCATTGCGGCACCCGATCTGCTGAGCCCCGCTTCGCATGATGCGGCCGCCTTTCACAGCGCCGGGATTCCGTTTGGTTTTGTGTTCATCCGTAATCCCAGCGGCAGTCATCACCCTGGTGAAGACATGAGCACCGACGACTTCATGCAAGCCACCGCGATCTTGATCGAAACCCTTAAGGCATTGGACGAAACTGGCTATAAGGCGTCAGTGACCACTTAACCGCCTTTAAAGAATGCCGTAACGGTCGCGGTAGGCCTGAATCGCTGCAGCATGGTCGGTGAAAGCGGATTGGCCTTTAATCAAAGCCATGATGTCTTCGAGTGTGGCGATGGTGATCACGGGTAAGCCGTAACGCTTACCCACTTCTTGCACCGCCGAACCGGCAGACAAGTCACCCTCAGCACCCGCACGCTCCATGCGATCAAGCGCAATCAACACCGCCACGGGCTCTGCACCCGCCGCTCGGATAATATCCACGGATTCTCGCACTGAGGTGCCAGCGGTGATCACATCATCAATGATCACCACCCGACCAGCCAACGGTGCGCCGACCAAAGAACCGCCTTCGCCGTGGTCCTTGGCCTCTTTGCGATTAAAAGCAAAGGGGATGGGTCGTCCCGCACACTCGGCTCGAACCGACAAAGCCATAGACGCTGTGGCCGCTAAAGAAATGCCTTTGTAGGCAGGCCCAAACAGCATATCAAAGGGCTGACCGGACGCCAACAGGGCCTCGGCGTAAAATTCACCCAGACGTGCCAAACTTGCCCCATGATTAAAGAGGCCCGCGTCAAAGAAGTACGGGCTCAATCGGCCCGACTTGGTTTGGAACTGCCCGAAGCGCAAGACGCCTTCGTCGAGAGCGAAGTTCACGAATGCGGCGCGATCCAGTGATGGTGGCTGGGCTGTTTTAACGTCAGTTGTCATGTCTCGTGTCCGCTTAGTGGTTGTTCTGATTATCTCATTTTCTCATTTTTGTGGAGATCACCTTGCTTCGTGTCACCTCTCTGAACGTCAATGGCCTGCGCTCAGCGTTTCGCAAAGGACTTTACCCATGGATGCAGGCGCAGGGGGCTGACATCATCTGTTTGCAAGAGATCAAAGCCCACGAAGCCGATCTTGACCGCGATCTCACCGACCCCGAGCCTTACGAAGGCCACTTTCATTTTGCACAAAAGAAAGGCTACAGTGGCGTCGGTCTATACGTGCGCCAAAGCCCCGAGTCGGTTGTCACTGGTTTGGGCATGCCTTTCTTTGATGATGAAGGTCGAATCATCACGGCGCGCTGGCCAAACTTAACCGTTATCAGTGCTTACCTGCCGTCAGGGTCAAGCGGCGATGAACGGCAAGCTATCAAAATGCAATGCTTAGACACGTTTGCGCCTTGGCTTGAGTCACTCATGAAGACCCACCGTGAAACAGGCCATGAATTCATCATCTGTGGCGACTGGAATATTGCGCATAAAGAGATTGACCTTAAAAACTGGCGCGGTAACCGTAAGAACTCTGGCTTTCTGCCAGAGGAAAGGCAATGGTTGACCAAGGTATTTGATGAGATCGGGTTTGTTGATGTGTTTCGCGCGCTAGAACCAGGCGAAGACCAGTTCACTTGGTGGAGCAATCGAGGCCAAGCTTGGGCCAACAATGTCGGTTGGCGCATTGACTACCAAATCGCCACACCAGGCGTGGCGCAAAAGGCCCAGCATGTCGAAATATACAAAGCGCAACGATTCTCAGACCATGCGCCACTGTCAATCGACTATGACATCACGATTTAGTTGACGCACTCATTTGACTGATGACATCGTCGTCAATGGCTTCGATGTCGGCGCGACGACGCCACAGGAGCCACAACCCCGGCAGCGCAATCACCACTGTCACCACAAAAAACCCTGACCACTCCAAACTTTCAACCAAGGGTGGTGCCAAAGGGCCTGCCAAATAGGTACGACCCACTGCTGAAAGTGCTGATAACAGGGCAAACTGCGTCGCTGAAAACTGCTGCTGACACAAACCCATCAAAAGCGCAACAAAGGCCGCCGTACCCATGCCGCCACATAAGTTCTCAAACCCAACGCCGGCTGCCATCAAGTAAATGTTGGGTGGGTTGATCGCAATCAACCAATAACCAAAGTTCGAGACGGCTTGCAAAACGCCAAAAAACATCAGGGATCGATACAAGCCGAATTTGGTCATCAAACCACCACCAACCAGCGCCCCGACAATGGTCGCCGTCAACCCCATGATCTTATTGATTGTGCCCACTTCAGTGACGGTATAGCCGGCGCCTCGGATCAAGAACGTCGTGGACAAAGCGCCCGCAAAGGCATCGCCGAGCTTGTACAACACAATCAGTAAAAGCAAAAGCCAAACTTTGTCGCGTGAGAAAAATTCCTTCAAAGGCGCCACCACCGCTTCGCTCAGCGAAACCGGTGCACGCCCGGGGTTTTGTGGTTCGGGGGCAGCCAAAGTGGCAAACACCCCTAAGAGCATCAAAGCCCCCATGGCCAAGTACATGTTTTGCCAGCCCAGCCATTGATCGGCCAATATCAGCGCCAGCCCCCCAGACACCAACATCGCCAAGCGGTAGCCCAGCACCGACAAGGCCGCCCCCGCACCACGCTCTTTGGCTTGCAAAACATCTGTGCGATAGGCATCAAAGGCGATGTCTTGGGTGGCAGAAAAGAACGCCACCAATACCGCCAACATCGCCAAGGGACCCAAAGAGTCAGCTGGGGATAACTGCCCCATGGCCACCATGCCCAAGGCGAGCAGCACTTGAGTGACCGCCATCCAACCACGACGGCGTCCCAAAAAGGGGGGCACATAGCGATCGACCAATGGTGCCCACAAAAATTTTAAGGTGTAGGCCGTACCGACTAACGTCAGAAAACCAATGTCCTGCAGCGATACGTTTTCGACAGTCGCCCAGGCCTGCAGGGTTCCCCCTGTCAAGGCCAGCGGCAGTCCACTGGCAAAGCCCAACGCCAACAGGGGCGCCACGCGGCGACCAAAGTAAACACTAGTAAACATGATGTATCTCGATTAAGCGCCACTGAATCGGTAAAGTGCCAACGTGGCACGCCAGTTCGGTAGCCAACTGACCTCAGCCGTTGGATTGAAAGTCGCACGCTCAAGGATGTGCAAATTTAACTTGTCACACAAATCTTCGAAGTCTTTGATCGTGCACAAATGAATATTGGGGGTGTTATACCAGGCATAAGGCATTTGCTTGGTGACCGGCATCCGTCCGCAGAGGATGGACCAACCGTGCGGCAAGTAACCAAAATTAGGAAACGAAACCACGCCGGTGCGACCCACGCGCACCATTTCACGCAAGATGTGTTCGGTGTGATGCATAGATTGTAAGGTTTGAGACAAGACCACGGTATCAAATTGCTGATCACCAAATAAGGCCAACCCATCTTCAAGGTTTTGTTGGACAACGTCCACACCCTTTTGCACGCAAGCAATCACCCTTTGGTCGTCGATTTCAACACCAATCCCCTTGACCTTTCGTTGTTGCTGCAAAAAACTCAGTAACGCGCCATCACCACAACCCAAGTCCAGTACTCGGCTTTGGGGGGCGACCCAGCTTGCGATTCGCTGGAAATCACGCCTCACAGGCGTTGCGATGGCCTCAGTCATGATTGAGCCCCTGAGCGATCCGTTCAAAATAAGAACGAACAACAGAGTGGTATCTCGGATCAGTCAGCAAAAAAGCATCGTGACCGTGGGGCGCGTCGATCTCGGCGTAACTGACTGATGCCTCGTTGTTCAGTAACGCCTTCACGATCTCTCGCGATCGGGGCGGTGGGAATCGCCAATCGGTCGAAAACGACACCAACAAAAAGTTGGCTTTGGCCATTGCCAATGCCAGCGTTAAATCGCCATTGGTCTGTCGGCCAGGGTCGAAATAATCCAAGGCACGCGTGATAATCAGATAGGTGTTGGCATCAAAATAGCGTGAAAATTTCTCACCCTGATAACGCAGATAAGACTCGACTTCGAACTCAACGTCAAAGCCGTAATGGTAATCACCGTCGGCTGCGGGCGAACGCTGCGTGCGGCCAAATTTTTCTGCCATGTCACTGTCTGAAAGGTAGGTGATGTGACCAACCATGCGTGCCACCGCCAAACCACGCTTTGGGACCACGCCATGGGCATAGTAATCACCCCCATGAAACTCGGGGTCCGTGATGATCGCGCGCCGTGCCACCTCGTTAAAAGCGATGTTTTGTGCTGACAGTCGCGGCGTACTGGCAATCACCACGCAGTTGGCCACGCGATCGGGACAAGCGATAGACCAACTCAACGCTTGCATGCCGCCCAAAGAGCCACCCATGACAGCGGCAAATCGCTCGATACCGAGCTTGTCGGCCAAACGGGCCTGCGCCATCACCCAATCTTCAACAGTCAACACGGGAAATGCCGCACCCCACGGACGGTTGGTCGCCGGGTTGATGGAAGCCGGGCCGGTGGATCCAAAACACGACCCAAGGTTATTGACACCTATGACAAAGAATATGTCTGTGTCCACTGGCTTGCCCGGGCCCACCATGTTGTCCCACCAGCCCAAATCGTCAGGGTTTTCGGCCGATAGACCGGCCACGTGATGCGAAGCATTCAATGCATGACAAATCAAAACCGCATTCGATCGATCGGCATTTAACTGGCCATAGGTATGAACCGCTAAGGTGTAAGACGGTAAGGATTGGCCGCTCATAAGCGGCAAAGGCTGGTCAAAATCATGGAACTGCGTTTGGACCAAGCCCACGCTGCCAACTGCGATAGCCACAGGTGGACTTGTCGACGCCGGCGTTGGGGCTTGAAACGAATCACTCATACGGACCTCTTTAGCGGGATTTGTGAGGCGCCCGCAAGCAGATCAGCCAAATCGGCGCCTAGAACATCACTAAAGTGTATCACTGCTAACGTATTAAAGTAGCACCAATCAACCAAAGCAGAAATGGCGCAACCACCACAAAAGCGAGCGTTGAGAGCAACACGCCACCCGCTGAGGCATCACCTTGAGAGCCATGCAGACGAGCAAAAAGGTAGCTGTTGACCGCACAAGGCATCACCATTTGTAATGCGATAGGGGCAGCAATTGCCTGCGGTAAGCCAGGGGTGATAAGCAAAACGAGCGCCACCAATGCGCCACTGATAAATCTCGCTAAGGCCACGAGCGTACCTGCTTTCAATCCTGAGCGCGGCAGCTGTGATAATGCATGCCCAAGCGTGAGCAACATCAACGGCACGGCCAGGCTACCTAACATGAGGGCACTATCGAGTAGCCAAACTGGGGACTCAATCTCCACAGCGCGCGCGCCAACAGCCAACAGTGTCGCCCAAACCACAGGTTGGCGTGAAACTTTGCCTGACGAGCCCGTCAGCCAACGCAAACCCAAGGTGAAGCTCAAAAAAGACGACACCGCAAAAAAAGCGATCGCAACGGTCAACCCTTCCGCACCAAAAACCAGCGTTGCCATGGGCAAACCCAAATTGCCGGCATTGGGCATCCAGGCGGTCTGACCAAGCGCCGCAACAGGCAGGCGAAACAACCACAAAAGACCGGCAACCAAGACAGCCGCCGACAGCAATGCAGCTGTAGACGCCCCCAAAATCAGTACCAAAGCATCGGCTTCCAAGGGCGTGGTCATCAGGGTATGAAACACCAGCGCTGGAATCGCTAAGTAAGTCACCAGCGTTGACACAAACGCTGTTGGATAAGCCGCGCCTCGCTTGCCCCACACAAACCCAGCCAAACCGCAAACGATCATGGGCAACAACCGCGCGATGGTACTGAAGTAAGCCGCAAAAAGAACGCTCAAAATTCATTTCCTAAAAAAAACTCAGGGATTATGCGCATTAACAAAACTGTCATAAAGCTTCAAACTATCGCCCCTAAGTCAAGCAATTGTCACAAGAGGTTACAAAAAATGATTAAAACACCTTTATCCAGGCGTGAGTTGGAGTGTCTGGCCTGGGTGTCTCGCGGCAAAACAAGCTGGGAAACAGCCACCATTTTGGGCTTGAGCGAAAGCACGGTCAATTTTCATCTGCGCAATGCCAGTAAAAAACTAAATGTTTACGGCAGACAAGCCTGCGTGGCACAAGCCATTTACATGGGGCTGTTGCGACCGACTAGCGTATTTTGAACGACCGCATAAACTCTTGTGCAATCTCTGGGGTTAGTTCACCGATCGGGCCAGCCGCAATTTGGCGTATTACCACGTCGTAATACAACACCACTCTGGCGTGCATGACCAGCGGCGTTTGTGCGTTGGGCGACGCCAAAACGAATGCCTCTCCGGCAAAAGCCTCGACAGGCACAGGTTGGCCCATGGCACTGGCTAACGATGTGATCATTGCACGCTGGGCCTCTTGGCGTTGCGAGGGCGTACTTTCTGTGGGCAACTGGCTGTAGCCGACTGAAAAGACTGTTTTGTCGATTGTCGCGCTTGTCAGCTCAAAGGTGAGTTTCATGTCATTAAGCATGATCTCGCGCTGCGCGGTGTCGACCCGTGCCGGAAACGCAGCCACGGCGAGTCCATCGACCACTGGCAATTCGCGCCAATTGTATTTGGGGTAACACGCCGACAAAACGCCAACCAAAAACAAAAGAATAAGACCACCTAAAAGACGTCGTTGGTGCCGTAAATTCGATAACAAGCGGGTTTCCTTTTTCAAAAACCTGGAAATGATTCTTGCGCTAACAAGCGAACCATTCACGTACAATCGGGCGCACTAATAATCATTTTAATGACAACTCAGGACGTTCGGTTGACCACCTTGCTACAAAAGCGATTAACGCTTCTACAACAATATCCCAACTTGTTGACCCAATCTCTGCGCGGCATTGAGAAAGAGGGCTTACGCGTGGACCGCCATGGGCGCCTGTCAATGACGCCTCACCCCATCGCTTTGGGCTCGGCACTCACCCACCCCCACATCACGACCGATTACTCGGAGGGGCTACTCGAACTCATTACCGATACCCATCGCGATGTGGACTCCCTGATACAGGCCCTAGACTGGGTGCATCGCTTGGCCGTTGATAGTCTCAGTCAAGAGGCTATTTGGAATCATTCCATGCCCGCCACCCTGCCACCCGAGGCAGATATTCCAATCGCTTGGTACGGAACGTCAAACAGTGGCATGCTCAAGCATGTTTATCGACGCGGGCTGGATGCACGCTATGGCAAAGCCATGCAATGTATCGCTGGGCTGCATTACAACTTCTCTTTTGCTGCTGATTTTTGGGAAAAGCTTGACCTGCCCGGAGACACGCCACAAACGCGGCAGTCCGCGGGCTATGTCAGCCTGATTCGCAACTTTGTAAGGCACAGCTGGTTGCTGATGTACCTATTTGGCGCCTCGCCAGCGGTGTCTCGCGACTTTATTGGCGATCGTGAGCATGACTTGCAAGTACTTGATGATCAAACCCTATTTTTACCATGGGCCACCAGCCTACGAATGAGTGACTTTGGTTATCAAAACAAAGCACAGTCGACCTTAAAGCCTTGTTACAACGACCTAACCACTTTTTTATCGCGCCTCTACGACGCTGTAACCACGCCATGGCCCGCCTATGAGGCCATCGGGACGCATAAGGACGGGCAATGGACGCAGTTGAATTGCAACCTGCTGCAAATTGAAAACGAATATTACTCAACCATACGACCCAAGCACACCACCGCTCGAGGCGAACGACCCATTACCGCACTGGCCGAGCGAGGAATTCAATACGTTGAGGTCCGGTGCTTGGATATTGATCCCTTCGAACCCTGCGGAATCAGCGCCGAAACCGCTCGTTTCATGGATGCTTTTTTATTGTTTTGCGCCCTTGAAAACAGTCCCACCTTTGGCGAAGACGGGTTTTGCCTAGAAAGTGCCAACAATTTTCAAACCGCTGTCCGCCAGGGCCGTAAGCCTGGCCTACTGCTCGGACAGTCTGGTGTTCCCGTGCCATTGGCACAATGGGCCACACAGGTGTTGGATCAAGTACAAGCTTGTGCAGGACTCTTGGCCAAGCAAACCGGCGATGATGGTTACGTCACCGCCGTCCAAGCCCAACACGTCAAAATTATTGACCCTGAAACCACGCCATCGGCACGCGTGTTGGATGCTCTCAAAAGCCAGTATTCGAGCTTTCACGAATTTGGCCTAAATCTGTCCTTGCAACACACGCGCCGCTTGTCCGAGGCCGGATTGACAGCCGCTGAACGAGCCACGGGCACCAAACTCAGGGATGATTCACTGGCAGCCCAAAAGGCGCTAGAGTCAGAAACTGGCGTATCGTTTGAAGAGTACGTCACGCGCTTTAACGAGGCATTGAAAGCACCGAAATAGACCATTTGAGAAATTTTTGGTGAATATGCCAGCGCTGTAGCAACAACTTGGCGCGCCCGACAGGAATCGAACCTGTATCGAGAGCTTCGGAAACTCTTATTCTATCCATTGAACTACGGGCGCCAAGCACCGCAGTATACCTCTACACCCCCATCAGCGTCTTGGTTGCATGGCCCCATCTTTCACATTGCCGCTATAATTCGATCACTTTTTTGGTTACTGCAACATAGGGTTACGTTATGAGCAATTCAAGCGAATCACACCATGGAGATCATACTGAAGGGAACGTCGAGGCGCATGGCACCTTGATCAAAACCCCCAAGCAATTGATCGTGACGATAGTGCTGTCATTCATCATTCCAGTTGTGGTCATCATTTTATTGGTTAGCTGGGTGACTTCTGGTACCAAGACGTCTGCTGGCTCTGACACCTTGGGCGCTGAAGCAACAGCGCTTCGCATCGCACCCGTGGCCAAAATCGAGATCACTGAAGGTGGTGCCCCAGTTGCCCCAATGGTCGTTGCTGCGACACCCGTTGTTGTCGCTGTCGCAGCAGTCCAAAGCGAGCCCGTCTCCGACGGCCCCGCTGACATGGTCAAGGGCGAGCAAATTTACAAGCAAGCCTGCATGGCCTGTCACGCCGTGGGCGTTGCTGGTGCTCCCAAATTTGGCGACAAAACCGCTTGGGGTCCCGCTATGTCCAGGGGCATGGACAGCATGGTTGCCAACGCCATCAAAGGCAAAGGCGTCATGCCGGCACGTGGTGGTCTAGCTGCAGCGAGTGATAAAGACATCAGCGATGCTGTTCACTACATGGTAGGACAGTTGAAGTGATGGGATTGATTTATTGGATGGATTGATTGAAAAAGGCCCCTCGCGCGTGAGGGGCCTTTTTTTAGGCGGTTGCTGCTGGCTGTAGCAATGACAGCCCGAGTTGCACCCGACGCTGCAACCACAAGCTGGGACGGTAACGAGGGTCCCCCGTAACAGCCTGCATATTCGTTAGAATCTCTAAAATTTGCTTGGCACCCAAGGTGTCACCCAAAGCCAAGGGACCCGCGGGGTAGTTCAACCCAAGGCTCACGGCGCGATCAATATCAGCAGGCGATGCAATTTGTTGTTGGGCAATCTCACAGGCGACATTCACAATCGTTGCCAAGACACGCTGCGCCACAAACCCTGGTGAGTCCTGAATCACAGTCACACCGACTTGATCTCGAGCCAACAAGGCGTGTGCCGCATCGCGCCACTTCGGCGTTGTGGCTGGGCTGACCATCAAGGTTCGGCGCTTGGCTGGCAAGATCGTCCCAAATGTATCAACCCCGACAGTGCGTGCCGCGTCTAAGCCTTGTTGCGATACTGCCGTGGATATGTCTTGCCCATAAGGCGTCACCACAATCAGACTCTCGGCGTCAGGATGACTGCCGGTTTGAATCGTTACGCCAAGCGCTTTGAACAACTGCACGGCCATCGCATGGCCTTGCGCGTGGGTTGGGCTCACCCACACGGGCGGCAAATGGTCTGGGGTCGGAATCTCCGTCAAGGGGGACTCACGTTTTTTGCCATCAGGGTATTCATAAAAACCCACGCCCACTTTTCGGCCAAACAAGCCACCCGCTACCCTTTGTGCGGTGATTGGCGAAGGACGGAAACGAGGCTCTTCATAGAACTGGTGATAGATCGATTCCATCACTGGGTGAGACACATCAACCCCGGTTAAATCCATCAGCTCAAAAGGCCCCATGCGAAAGCCACACTGCTCTCGCATGATGGCATCAACCCCCTCAAAACAGGTCACACCCTCTTGCACGGTACGCAAGCCCTCAGTACCCAAACCGCGGCCCGCATGATTGACGATAAACCCAGGCATGTCTTTGGCCCGCACGGCAGTGTGTCCTAGGGTTTGCGTCAAACTCATCAACGCATCACCCACAGCAGGATCGCTGCGAAGCCCGTCAATCACTTCCACCACCTTCATCAAAGGAACGGGATTAAAAAAGTGATAACCCGCCACACGCTCTGGCGTGGCACACGCTGACGCGATGGCTGTGATCGATAACGATGACGTATTAGAAACCAAAACACATTGGGGGCTCACCACGGCTTCAAGCGCTTGGAACAAAGCCTGTTTGGCATCAAGTCGCTCAATAATGGCCTCAATCACCAGGTCGCAATCAGCTAATTCACTGAGGGTTTGGGCAATGTGCACGCGACCGAGTGCACCCGCTGCCGCCAGCTCGGTAAGCTTGCCCTTGGCGACCAAGACTTGCCATGTTTTTTCTAAGGCCTCACGGGCCGCATGCAGAGCTGATAGCTGCTGGTCGTGAATCAAAACGGTAAGGCCTGCCTGAGCAGCGATCTGTACAATGCCTTTACCCATGGCACCAACGCCCACAACCCCGATTGTTTTAAATGAATGCATTGTCTTTCCTTTTTCCTCAATCACTTATTCTATTCTGCCTGACAAACATGTCCTCACTTCCACAAGAACGCATCAGCCGAGCACAATTCAAAGCATTGTTTGAGCCAAGATCAGAGACCGGCCATAAAGGAACCTTTGGTAGCGTTGGACTATTGGGTGGCGCCACAGGCATGACTGGTGCGGTGATGCTTGCCGCTCGCAGCGCATTGAAGGCCGGCGCAGGCAAAGTTTACGTGGGTGTTACGCAGTCAACACCGGATTTTGGCTTAGACCCAATCCAGCCTGAAGTGATGTGGCGTCAAGCCGATAGCCTTTTAGCCATGGCCGGCGATATTCAGGCTTGGGGCGTGGGTTGCGGCTTGGGCCGCGATGCTGCGCAGTGGTTAAAGACGGTCTTCAGGGTTCGAGGCCAGGCCCCTATGGTGGTTGATGCTGATGCCCTCAATGCCTTGGCCTACGGCGAAGTGTCACCCATTTGGGGCTCTGGCACCGTTGTGCTCACCCCTCACCCAGCCGAGGCCGCACGCCTTTTAGACACCACCACCAACGTGATCCAACACGACCGACTGTTGGCTGCTCGCACATTGGCCGAACGCTTTAAGGCGTGGGTGGTTCTTAAAGGTCATCGCACCGTGGTGTCCGATCCCGAAGGGTGTTGCCAGATCAACCCTAGCGGTAATGTTGGGTTGGCCACAGGGGGGACTGGTGATGTGTTGACGGGCCTGATCAGTAGCCTACTGGCCCAAGGATTTGAGGCTTCAATCGCGGTACCCGCCGCTGTCTGGTTGCACGGCACTGCTGCCCAAACATTGACGCAACAGCTTGGCGGTCCCATTGGCCTGACCGCATCAGAGTTAATCGATACCATCCGTTTGCTACGCAATCAAACCAACGCTTAGTTTTTATTGGGTGTTGTGATTGCAAGCACCATTTTTTTACTGCACTTAGCGTGCCCGTGAACCTTTGGACAACATACTTTTAAGCATGTCGATACGCGCTTTGGGTGTCATGTTTTCTCCAGGATCGTGTGAAGGCTTGATTTGCTCTAAACCCATTTCAGCCACGAATCGAGACACCTCGCAAACGCGCTCTTCGCGCTGACGTCGTCGGCGCGCGCACCAAGTCAGGTGCAAGCTGCGTTGGGCACGTGTAATACCGACATACATCAAGCGACGCTCTTCTTCGATTCGGGCCGCGTCAATGGCCGCATCGTTTGGCTCGTCCTCGCCCGAGTTGCGACCCAGGTGAGGCAGCAAGCCTTCTTCAACACCAATGAGAAACACATGTGGAAATTCCAACCCTTTTGCCGCGTGCAACGTCGACAGCGTTACCGTGTCTGGCGACTCGTCAGTCTGGCGATCTAACATGGTCACAAGGGACACGTGCTGCACCAACGTTTCTAAGTTCCAGTCGGATTCCTTGGCACGCCCATTTAACCACTCCAGTAAATCAAGTACGTTTTGCCATTTAGATTGGGCCGCACGATCATCGCTCGAGACATCATAGAGGTGGTTTTCATAACCGATGGCTTGTATCAGCTCATCGAGCAGTTGGTCCACCGGCTGTTGATGTGGCGGCTTAACAGACCTCGCTTCAAAACGGGATACGAAGGTCATGAACCCCGAAAGCGCCTCAAATTGGCGTGCGGGTAAAACCGACACCATGCCCTGTTCACTGGCCGCTTGGCGCATACTCAACTGGCGTTGCGAGGCGTATTGACCAATCGCCTGCAAGGTGGCTTGGCCAATGCCACGGCGCGGAGTGGTAGCGGCGCGGATGAAGGCTGGATCATCGGCATCATTAGACAAGAGTCGCAAATAGGCCAGCACATCCCGGACCTCTGATTTATCAAAAAAACTTTGTCCACCCGACACGGTGTAAGGGATGCGCAAATCGCGCAAAGCTTGCTCCATAACCCGCGCTTGTTGATTGCTGCGATATAGCACCGCAAAGTCACGCCACTGGGCTTGCTTTTCTACTCGGGCCGCCGACAAACGCATGGCAACCGACTGGGCCTCAGCCAGTTCACCATCCATGCGGGTCACCGTAATGGTCTCGCCTGTGCCGTGTTCAGACCACAAGGTCTTGTCGAACAGTTTTGGGTTACACGAAATCACTTGATTGGCTGCCGCCAAAATTCGCTGGGTCGAACGATAATTTTGTTCCAGCTTGATCAGACGCAGATCAGGAAAGTCCTGTTGCAGCCGCGCTAGGTTTTCAACGGTGGCGCCACGCCAACCGTAAATGGCTTGGTCATCATCACCCACAGCGGTAAACATCGCCCGTGATCCAGTAAGGTACTTCAAGAACTGATACTGACACTGATTGGTGTCTTGGTACTCATCAACCAGCAGATAGCCGATACGGTGCTGCCACTTCTGTCGAACCGTCTCGCAGGCAGCCAGCACTTGGCAAGGCAACAAGATCAAATCATCAAAATCAACCGACTGATAAGCGCGTAACGTCGCTTGATAGCTGTGATATGTGTGAACAGCCTCAAGGGCTTGAGCCGATTCAGCCAGGTGTGCCGCCTGATCAGGCATCACAAGCGCATTTTTCCAAAGTGAAATACGTTGCTGAACGGCTTTCAACCGCGCCCGATCGGTGGTGGCAATCAACGATTGGATCAGCCCCAAGCAATCTTGCGAATCCAATACTGAGAATCCCTGTTTTAGTCCGGCTGCCGCAAATTCTTCGCGCAAAAACCGCACGCCCAGCGAATGAAAGGTTGAAACCGTCAATCCTCGCGTTTGTGGCTTGTCTAGCAACAGGCTCAGGCGCGACTGCATTTCAAGAGCAGCCTTATTGGTAAAAGTAACCGCCACGATCTGGCGCGCTGAGTAACCACAGGTTTTAATGAGATAGGCGATTTTGCCGGTGATAACCCGCGTTTTACCCGAGCCTGCGCCCGCCAACACCAGGCTAGGTCCGTCAAGATAATGCACAGCCTCACGCTGTGCATTGTTCATGTTCACCATGGCGACATCTTCTATCAAACCGTTGCCCCAGCGCTTTTGCTCTTTGTCACAGCGGCTATATCTCCAGAGGATCCACTTCAATCTGCCACCGTAATCGCCCAGCACCGTGTCGCGTGCCCAAGCGTGGTAACCATGCACGCAACAGTTTGTGTAAATCGCCACGCGTGGCGGATTCAATCAAAAGCTGTGCACGACAAACACTAGCCACACGTACCACCCTCAAAGGAACGGCATCATAGAGTGTGACCTGCTGCGACAAATCGTTTGCCGCAAGCCACGAATTCGCCTCGTTTCTGGCTGACTGTAAAAAATCCACAGCCTGCGGCAATTCACTGGCTTCAGCAGTCAACAGTGCCTGAAAAGCAAAAGGCGGTAAGCCTGTGTCCTCACGATCCTTTAACAATGACGTCGCGAAACCCGAAAAGTTATGCGCACGCAACGCTTGGTACACCGGCTGCTCAGGGTACCCTGTTTGTATCAATACCAGTGCTCGGGCACCTGACTCATCGGTCGCGTTGGCTTGCTCATGGCGGCCTGCGCGCCCGGTAACTTGCATCAGTTGTGCAAACAGGCGCTCGGGCGCTCGAAAGTCTTGTGAAAAAAGCATGGCGTCTGCATTCAAAACCCCCACAAGTCCGAGATTTTCAAAGTCGTGACCTTTTGAGACCATCTGCGTGCCAATCAGGATATCCACTTCACCAGCATGCACCTTATCGAATAAAGTTTGTGCACTGCCCTTACGGCGCGTGCTATCCGCATCGATTCGGGCCAAACGCGCTGCAGGGAAGAGCTCACCCAAATGTTCCTCTAGGCGTTGCGTGCCACGCCCCATGGGCTGCAAATCTTGATCACCGCAAGATGGGCAAGCCGCAGGGGCTGGCCGCTGTGAGCCACAGTGGTGGCAATGCAAACGAAGGCGATTAGCACCACTTCGGTGCAGCACAGAAAAAGCACTGCAATGCTCACATGAGCTAACCCAACCACAGCTTGTGCAATGCATCACTGGGGCATAGCCGCGACGATTCAAATAAATCAAAACCTGCTGGCCCTTAGACAAGGTCTGCTCAATGGCTTGAATTAAAACTGGTGCCAACCCATTTATAAGCACCAAGCGACGCGTATCGATCAAACGTACCTCTGGCAGTGCCGCCTGGGTTGCACGCTCTGGCAACGACAAAAACTGATAATGGCCTTGTTTGGCTTTGTGCCAAGACTCAAGGCTTGGTGTGGCCGAGCCCAAAACAATCGTTGCCTCAGACTGTTGCGCCCGCCAAATGGCCAAGTCTCGCGCTGAGTAGCGCAATCCCTCTTGTTGCTTGTAGGACGGGTCATGCTCTTCGTCAACCACAATCAAATCAATTCGGGGCATTGGCGCAAACACAGCCAGACGCGTTCCCAAAACAATCTGTACACCACCTTCAACCGTTCTAAGCCAAGCATCTAGTCGCTCACTATCAGACAAACCGCTGTGCATAATCGCCACGCCTTGAGGCGGCACCACGTGACCCAAGCGTCGTTGCAAGGCACCAGCAAACTGAGGCGTGAGATTGATCTCAGGCACCAGAAACAAAACCCGTCCACCCCTCTCCAAAATAGCAGACGCCGCTGACAGATAGACTTGGGTTTTTCCACTGCCCGTGATGCCATGCAACAAAAACGCCCCAAACCCCTTTTGGTTGACCACCGCTTGGACCGCCTCAAGTTGGGCACGGTTGAGCTCAGGCAGCGTCTCTTCGCCTGTCATAGGCTTTTGCGGTTTTTGTCTGCGAGCTCGCCACTTGGCGACTGGCCCATCGCCCGATCGTTTGCCCTCGTAATGGCTCAGGCGTCGCAAAGCCACGGGTAAGGCTGGCAACATGACTTCACCGAGTGGTCTCTGATAATAATGAGCGGCGAATCGACTGAGGGACACCCAGCTCTGAGGCAACGGGAGCAAATCACTGAGTACCCGTTCAATAGACCGAATGGTATCGAGGCTAACGGATGGCTTGGCATCGCTACTGACGACCACGCCAACCATTCGCCGCCGACCAAAGGTCACAATGACTCGCGCTCCAATGGCGATTGGCGCCTCACAAGCGTAATCAAATGGCCCCTCTAAAGGCACATCGAGCGCCACTTGCACATACATGATTTGTGGGGCGGAATCGGTAAGCGCAGGCATCACATCGTTGGCCATAAGTTAATGTAGATTCTCGATGAAAGCCCTAAAACACTGATGGTGGGGAACTATTGCTGATGCACATTTGTGTCTGTGGATAACTTTGGGGAAAACCCAGCTGTTTTGCATTAAAAGATGAGTGTCAAGCAAAATCAATCCATAGCATGACCAACCAATTTTTAACATAAGTCTTTATAAATCATTGGCTTGTATTTTTTTTTAGATCCAAAAGCAACTAACCGAGGGTAAGTACTGATGTACTCTGTATTTGTGCATAACCTTTCCTGAAAATGACGCTGCATGCACCAATATGTCCCCTATGTGACATGAAACCGTGTGCTATAGGTGCGAACTTCATCAACTAAGGCAGAGACCGCTTCGGGTGGCGTGAACTGGGAAATCCCATGACCCAAGTTAAAGACATGGCCACCGCGGCCAACCGGTCCGAAGGCATCTAATAAGCGTCTGGCTTCAGCGCGAATGGCCGCCTCACCTGCAAAAAGTGCCATGGGATCCATGTTGCCTTGGAAGGCCACTTGATCATTCACCCGTCGACGCGCAGCAGCGAGGTCGACCGTCCAGTCCAGCCCAACCGCATCTGCCCCACAACTGGCAATTTGCTCTAACCAATGGCCACCGCCTTTGGTAAACGTAATCACTGGGATCTTTTCACCGTTAACCTGGCGATTCAAACCTTGCACCACTTGCTTGGTGTAGGCCAGTGAAAACGCTTGAAACTTGCCATCGGGTAGCACCCCACCCCAACTGTCGAACAACATAACCGCTTGGGCGCCAGCATCGATCTGAGCATTCAAGTACTGCGTTGTGGCTTGCGCGTTGATGCTTAAGATTCGGTGTAACAAATCAGGTCGCGCGTACATCATGGTCTTAATCAAGCGGTACTCTCGACTGCCCTGACCCTCGACCATATAGCAACCAATGGTAAAAGGGCTACCCGCAAACCCGATCAAAGGTACTTTACCGCCCAGCGCTTGGCGAATCATCCGAACCGCATCGAAAACGTATTGCAGCTTGTGCATGTCGGGCACTTCTAGTGCGTTGACTGCCGCTTCATCTTGCAAGGGACGCGCAAATTTCGGGCCCTCACCAGCCACAAACGTGAGCCCAAGCCCCATGGCATCTGGCACCGTCAAAATGTCAGAAAACAAGATCGCCGCATCCAACGCAAATCGCTCGAGTGGTTGCAAGGTGACTTCGGTTGCCATTTCTGGCACGGTTGCCAAACCCATGAATGAACCCGCACGCGCACGTGTGGATTGATATTCAGGCAAGTAACGGCCCGCTTGTCGCATCAGCCAAAGGGGGGTGTAAGGCACCTGCTCACGCTTAAGGGCGCGCAAGAAGAAATCGTTTTTTAAAGGTTCAGCGCTCACGAATCGGTCCGATTTTCTGCATCAAGCCATGATTTTACCTCTGTGGGGTCAAGACTCAATTTATCGAGTGGCACTTGGCCATTCATTGCGAATCCTGTTGCCATGCCGTGCTTACGTAACAGCTCCCAAAATGCACGCCGATTCTTGCGTGACTTGCTTGCCGCTAGGGTGATATTGCCATTGGCCCGCAACATCGCTGCTTTCAAATACTGTCGCTCAAACAACGTAACCATTCGTTGCTTTGTGGGACCAAACCCTTGATCTGGCCAACCAAAAGCCGATACTTGTACCGCGCAACCAGCGCAGCTTGTTTTTTTGGTGTTGAGGCCTTGAGCCAATCCTGGGATTGAGGCTTTCGGTTGAACCGATAATGGCGCCAAGCGCATTTGCATCATTGCATCTTGGTCCTTTGATCTTGAGTCATTGGCAAGAGAATTCGTGAACTGGGATTGACTCGATTGCTGCATCAGCAGACGCAACGTTGGTGACGCTAGCGGGCGTGGACGACCGCCCTGTTGCTCGGCTTCACGCAAAGACAAGTGTCTTGGCGTTTTCGAAACGGCGTTGATCACCCTTGCTCGAAAAGCTTGGGGGCAAGGTACGGTTGTCACAAAATCAAACAGACCAAGGGCGAGCAAATCTAAGATCGCTGCAGAGCGAAGCTCGTGCACAATGCCCAGCATTGGCACCGAGGGACCGCGTGGCACGCCTGCTAGCGCTTGCCGCGTCCAGCCCAGTGTTTCCAATGAAACAGGCAACAGCAAGGCATCATAACGGCGCAATTGCACTTGGGTTCGCAAGAAAATATCTGTGCGCACGGCTGGTTGTGCCTGCGCTTTTGGCTGTTCGATGGCCGGATCACCTGACCGTTCCCACGCCAACCGATGCAACTTCATTTTGTCTAGGCTAGGTGCCACCCTTTCAAAAAAATCATCGAGCCAGGATTTGTGGGCATCGAGTTCTAACACGGCCAAATCAATATGCTGTCGCATGTCTATTCTCCAAATGAAAAGCCCTCAAGCCTACAGGCCAGAGGGCTTTCACACCATTCGGAGTTTACGCAACCGTGAACGTGTAAACCGCGGCAATAAATCTTAGTGCGCGCCACCAACCGTGCGTAAGCGACGAGCTGCTTGCACTTGAGCAGCCAACATTTCGAGTTCAGCCTGAACAACAGCGATATCCACACTATCCTTGGCATTGCGTAGCGTCTCTTCAGCTTGACGACGGGCTTGCTCGGCCTTGGCTTCATCGAGGTCCGCGGCACGAATAGCTGTGTCAGAAAGGACAGTCACATGGTTTGGTTGAATCTCAAGCAACCCACCAGCCACAAAGATTGTCTCTTCCGAATCATCAGCCATAACGATCTTTACCGTACCTGGACGCACACGTGTGATGAGCGGCGTGTGACCGGGAAGCACACCCAGCTCACCTGACTCACCAGGCAGGGCAACGAACTTTGCCTCACCAGAAAAGAGTGACTGCTCGGCACTAACCACATCAACTTTGATCGTGCTCATGTCGTTTCCTTATTGGATCGTCTTGGCTTTCTCAAACGCCTCGTCGATCGTGCCGACCATATAAAACGCCTGCTCTGGCAGTGCATCACACTCACCATCAACAATCATCTTAAAGCCACGGATAGTCTCAGCAAGCGTGACATACTTACCTGGCGAACCGGTAAAGACCTCAGCCACGTGGAAAGGCTGTGACAAGAATCGTTGGATCTTACGCGCACGGGCCACGGCTTGCTTATCTTCAGGCGACAGTTCATCCATGCCAAGAATAGCGATGATGTCGCGCAATTCTTTGTAACGCTGCAATGTTTGCTGAACGCCACGGGCCACGTTGTAATGGTCATCACCGACCACATTGCGATCGAGCTGCCGGCTGGTTGAATCCAGTGGATCAACCGCAGGATAGATACCGAGAGCAGCAATATCTCGCGACAACACAACCGTTGAATCCAAATGCTGGAAGGTTGTGGCAGGTGATGGGTCGGTCAAGTCATCGGCAGGCACGTAAACGGCCTGAATCGATGTGATCGAGCCTGTTTTGGTTGAGGTAATACGCTCTTGCAGCACACCCATCTCTTCGGCCAATGTTGGCTGGTAACCCACAGCTGATGGCATACGACCCAAGAGAGCGGAAACTTCTGTACCAGCCAAGGTATAGCGATAGATGTTGTCAACGAAGAACAAAATATCACGGCCTTCGTCACGGAATTTTTCTGCCATGGTCAAGCCAGTCAGGGCAACGCGCAAGCGGTTGCCAGGTGGTTCATTCATCTGACCGAACACCATCGCGACTTTGTCGAGCACTTTCGATTCGTCCATCTCGTGATAGAAATCGTTACCTTCGCGGGTACGCTCGCCAACACCTGCAAACACTGACAAGCCACTGTGCTGCTTAGCAATGTTGTTGATCAATTCCATCATGTTCACGGTTTTGCCAACACCAGCACCACCGAACAAACCGACTTTACCGCCTTTTGCAAATGGGCAAACCAAGTCAATCACCTTGATGCCTGTCTCAAGCAACTCAACCGACGGTGACAACTCGTCAAAACGGGGCGCTGCTTGGTGGATCGCACGACGCTCTGATGTCTGGATTTCACCAGCATCATCAATCGGACGACCCAAAACGTCCATGATCCGACCCAATGTGGCTTCACCAACGGGCACCGAGATCGGCGCACCTGTTTTTGCAACGGCCATGCCACGACGTAGCCCGTCGCTCGAACCCATCGCAATGGTTCGCACGACGCCGTCGCCAAGCTGCTGCTGTACTTCAAACGTCAAGCCTTTTTCTGCAAAAGGACTGCTGTCGTCAGCCAAGGTCAGCGCCTCGTAAATGTGCGGCATGCTGTCTCTAGAAAACTGTATGTCCACTACTGCGCCAATACATTGAACGATGGTACCGTTGCTCATTTGATTTCCTTACTCGGTCACTTATAGCGTTGTTCGGATAGGTCAACTGCCTCGTGGTTTTTACACCGCAGCTGCGCCCCCCACGATTTCAGAGATTTCTTTCGTAATAGCTGCCTGGCGAGTCTTGTTATAAACAAGCTGGAGGTCGCCAATGACTTTTTTCGCATTATCAGAGGCGGCTTTCATGGCCACCATCCGCGCAGATTGCTCAGAGGCCATACTTTCGGCAACAGCCTGGAAGACCACACCTTCAACATAGCGTTGCAAAAGTTCATCAATGACCGTTTTTGCATCCGGTTCGTAGATATAGTCCCAACCATTTTGAGATTGGCTTTGGCTGAGCTCATCGTCGCCTGACTGATCAAAAGCAGCGTTGGGATCATTAAGCTTGCTGGGCAAAGGCAACAACCGGAAAAAGACCGGTTCTTGACGCATGGTGTTCACGAACCGGGTGGTTGCCAGGTAAACAGCGTTGATCTTGCCCTGCGCGAAATCATCCAATTGAACCTTGATCGCACCAATCAGCCGATCCAATTCAGGCTTATCGCCAAGACCAACTTCTTGTGTCACCACATTGGCGCCGACGCGAGAAAGCACGCCCAAACCTTTGTTACCAAAGGCTGTGAATTGCACGTCAACGCCCTGTGCTTTGAATTGTGTCAAATGACTCAGAACCAAGCGCATGATGTTGGTGTTTAGACCGCCACACAACCCCTTGTCGGTTGTCACCACAACCACGCCCGCTGACTTTAGCTCAACAGCCTCATACAGATAAGGATGTTTATATTCAGGGTTAGCCTGCATCAAATGTGCCGCAATGTTCCTAACTTTTAATGCATACGGGCGACCAGCGCGCATGCGCTCCTGCGCTTTACGCATTTTTGAGGCCGCCACCATTTCCATGGCTTTGGTGATCTTGCGCGTGTTTTGCACGCTCTTGATCTTGGTTCGAATTTCCTTGATGCCTGCCATTTGCAGTTCCCAGGTGTTCGGTTATTTCAAATCAACCGGATATTCAGTAGGTACCGCTTTTCTTGAATGCTTGTAATGCAACAACCAACTCCGCTTCGTCATCTTTAGACAACTCTTTGCTGGTCTCTACGCGTTCAATGAACCCGGCGTGTTTGTTTTTCAGATAGTCCTTGAGATGCTTTTCAAAAGGCAACACTTGCTCAACGGGCACATCGTCGAGGTAACCATTGTTCACAGTGAAAAGAACCACTCCCAGCTCCCATACCTGCAACGGTGCGTACTGGGGTTGTTTGAGCAGCTCAACCACGCGCTTGCCGCGCTCGAGCTGACGGCGCGTCGCATCGTCAAGGTCAGAGGCGAACTGCGCAAAAGCAGCCAGTTCACGGTATTGCGCCAAGTCGATACGAATACCACCAGAGAGCTTTTTGATGATTTTTGTTTGCGCGGCGCCACCGACTCGCGATACTGAGATACCCGCGTTAATAGCAGGGCGAACACCCGCGTTAAAGAGGTCCGTTTCCAAAAAGATCTGACCGTCTGTGATTGAAATCACGTTGGTTGGCACAAAGGCAGACACGTCACCGGCTTGTGTCTCAATGATTGGCAAAGCCGTTAAAGAACCCGTTTGGCCTTTCACGGCGCCGTTTGTGAACTTTTCCACGTAATCCGTGTTCACGCGAGCAGCACGCTCAAGCAAACGTGAGTGCAGGTAAAACACATCACCAGGATAGGCTTCACGACCTGGCGGACGACGCAATAACAACGACACTTGACGATAGGCAATGGCTTGCTTGGTCAAGTCATCATAAACAATCAGGGCGTCTTCACCGCGGTCGCGGAAGTATTCCCCCATGGTGCAGCCAGCGTAAGCCGACAAATACTGCATGGCAGCACTGTCTGATGCCGCAGCAGCAACAACGACGGTGTATTCAAGCGCACCGAATTCTTCAAGCTTGCGAACAACGTTATTGATGGTCGATGCTTTTTGGCCAATGGCGACATAAACACACTTAACGTTTTTGCCCTTTTGATTGATGATGGCGTCAACCGCGACGGCTGTTTTACCGGTCTGGCGATCGCCAATGATCAGCTCACGCTGCCCTCGACCGATTGGCACCATCGAGTCAATGGCTTTTAAACCCGTTTGTAATGGTTGTGACACCGACTGTCGAGCAATCACGCCAGGTGCGACTTTCTCAATGATGTCTGTTTCTTTGGCGTTAATTGGACCACGGCCATCAATTGGCACGCCGAGGGCGTTAACCACGCGGCCAAGCATTTCTGGGCCAACAGGCACTTCCAAAATACGGCCTGTCGTCGTGACGGTGTCGCCTTCCGAAATTTGGGTGTAATCACCCAAAATCACAGCGCCGACTGAGTCACGCTCAAGGTTCAAAGCCAAGCCAAAAACGCTGTTGGGAAACTCAAGCATTTCGCCTTGCATCACATCGGACAAACCATGGACACGGCAAATACCGTCGGTGACGGAAACCACAGTGCCTTGCGTACGGACATCCGAAGAAGTGCCTAGGCCTTCGATTCGACTCTTTAATAGTTCACTAATCTCTGACGGATTGAGTTGCATGTTCAGACTCCTGAAAACTTTTCGTAGGCCTTATGCCACTAGCGCATCACGCAAGCGATTCAATTGCGCTTGCACAGACGTATCAAGTACATAATCTCCAACCACAACACGCACACCCCCAATAAGGGAATGGTTAACGGTCACGTGGGGTTTGAGCTTTAATTTAAATTTGGATTCAAGCATCTTGACTAATTCAGATACCTGCTCATCGGATAACGGGAATGCGCTGGCGATCTCTGCTTGTGCAACACCCTCACCCTGATCCTTGAGCGTTTGAAATTGCTCGGCGATTTCGGGCATCAGTAACAAACGATCGTTTTCTACCAGTAAAGCGATTAGGTTCGTGAGATGCACATCCAAAGTCACGCCTTTTAACGCGTCTTTTACCAAATCACATCGTTGCTGATCCGTCAATCTTGGATCCGCAAGCACTTGACGGGCATAGGGCATTTCAAGCAAACCGGCCAACAGTTTGATGTTGTCAGCAGTGACTTGCAAACCCGGCAAAGAAACCTTAGCTGCCGAATAAAGGGCCTGAGCATAGGGTCGCGCGACGGTGGAGTTCTCAGCCATTAGCCTAATTCCTTCACAGTTGCGCTTTTAATTGCAGCAGCAAGTCAGCATGCGCTTTCTCATCAACTTCGCGCTTTAAAATCTGAGAGGCGCCCTGAACGGCTAGGATAGCCACTTCATTACGCAAAGAGTCTCGGATTCGTTGCGCCTCTTGAAGAGCCTCTTGCTTGGCCTGCTCAACAATGCGGGTACGCTCAAGTTCGGCTTGTTGACGAGCTTGTTCGATGATCAGCGTACCTTGCTTCTCAACCTCAGTCGTGCGCAAATTAAGCTCAGCTTTGGCGGATTCCTGCATGGCAATAACCTTGGCCTGAGTTTGAGCAAGATCAGTTTTGCTTTTTTCAGCAGCGGCAAGCCCCTCAGCAATTTTTTGCCGGCGCTCTTCGATCGCTTTAGTGAGCGGTGGCCACACATACTTCATGGTGACCCAACCCAACACAAAAAAAACGATCATCTGAAAAAACAGTGTCGCATTCAGATTCACGGTCGATTTCCTATTACACCTGTGCAACTGCCGTTATTGGCAGCGCGTGTCTTAAGACTAAAACCTTGGAAAATCCAATACCAAGGCATTAAGCACGCGGTGTAAACACCACGTGCGATGGTGAAGCTTTAAACAAAAGGATTGGCAAACGCGAACAACATCGCAATACCGACTCCGATCAGGAACGCAGCATCAATCAAACCGGCCAACAAAAACATCTTCGTTTGAAGTGTGTTCATCAACTCAGGCTGACGAGCCGCGGCCTCGAGATACCTGCCACCCATGATGCCAATACCGATGCAAGCACCTAAAGCACCTAGACCAATAATAAAAGCGCTAGCGAGAGCAACGAAAGCGACGTTGGTCATGACAACTCCTTGGTTAGTGTCTTAAAAAACAAAAGTTAAAAGGTAAAACTGCTGTTAAAACAACCCAACGATCAGGCCGCTCATCAATGCCCTTCATGCGCCTGGCCGATATAAACAAACGTCAACATCATGAAGATAAACCCCTGCAATAAAACAATCAGGATATGAAAAATTGCCCATACTGAACCGGCCAGAATATGACCAAAGCCGAGCGCCAAACTGGTCGCGTTAAATCCCGTCCAAGCGCCACCCAACAATGCCACCAGCATGAATATCAACTCACCCGCAAACATGTTGCCAAACAATCGCATACCTAGGGAAACCGACTTCGCCGCATACTCGACCAAATTCAAAAAGAAGTTGGCCGGTGCCAGCAAGATTGCCACTACCCCATGCCCATGGAATGGTGCCGTAAAAAGCTCTTTAACAAAACCACCAGGGGACTTAATTTTTATGCCGTAATAAAGCATTAACAGCAAGACACCCATCGACATCCCGATGGGAATGTTCAGATCGGCTGTCGGTAAAATCCGGTGATAATACAGTGGATCACCGAGCTCAGCACCGAGACCTGATGTTTTCCAGATCCAAGGCATCAAATCCACAGGCACCAAATCAAGCGCGTTCATCAACACGATCCAAAGAAAAACCGTGAGCGCCAAGGGAGACACAAACCGACGAGTCACCTCATTTGGCACAATGCTGCGCGCCTGTTGCTCAACCAAGTCTACTAACAGCTCCACTGCGGCCTGCATTTTGCCGGGCACGCCGGCAGTTGCGTGCCGAGCGCCTCGCCACATAAAAAAAACAGCAATTAGCCCCATCAACAACGACCAGAACATCGAGTCGTAGTTGATCACACTAAAGTCGGCAATAAACGATTGTTTACCGCCGACGTTATTGTTATGCACCAAATGGTGTTGGATGTAGTACGACTGTGGGGAGACGTCACCAGCGGCAGCCATGCAGATCCTTTCTTTAAAAATTTCAGCTGAACAAAGTGCCAACCAAATCAATCAAACAAACGGGACACCTAAAAGGCATCCCGACCCTAAAGCGTTTTTCCAAGTCGCCCGCCAGACAGCAGCAAGCCTATCCAATATCCCTTGAGTGCGGCGATCAGCCCAAATAATGCAGCGATCCAATCCACACGACTACCACCTACGTCTGCCAAAACCCACAGCAGCCCAGCAGCGATCAAAACCTTGATGCCGTTACCGACAAGAAAAAACCCCGCGCCCGCGCCTTGGGGTCTGTATGTCAAAATAATCAACCGGACCACGAGAAGCGAGTTGGGTAGCAAATAACATCCTGCCCCTGCCAAAACGCTTAATCCAGACCCCAAACCAGAAAACAACCAAAAAAATAAAGCAACGGTCAGGGTTGAGACCACTTGCCAATACAATATTATTAATAGACCCTTCCGACCCCTGATCGCCAGTTTGTTCTTGTCATCCTCGCTCAACAAAATTGGTTTTTCTGACAATTTTGAAGTTTGAGTCACAACATTAACCTTAACAACCGAAGATGACGGCGTGATGACCTAACCAGTAAAACAATAAAAAGGCGAAACGAGTCTGGGCCGGCCATGATTTGACCGGTAACTTATTGCAGAGCCACGAAATTATAGCGCATTTTTTCAGTGCGTTGCAAAACGTTGCTTCCTATTGGTGCTTGAAGTCGGGCTGGCGCTTTTCTAAAAAGGCCTTCATGCCCTCTTTTTGATCATCGGTACCAAAAAGAGAATGAAACGCTCTTCTTTCAAACAGTAAACCTTCACTCAGTGGGCTATCCCAGGCGCGATTAACCGCTTCTTTTGCCATCATGACAGAAGGCAAAGACCTGCTTGCTATCACTGTGGCCACATCAATAGCTTCTTGCATCAGCTTATCGGCCGCCACCACACGTGATACCAAGCCACTGCGCTCAGCCTCTGCACTGTCCATCATCCTGCCCGTTAGGACCATATCCATTGCCTTGGACTTGCCAACCGCACGAGGCAATCGCTGCGTCCCCCCCGCACCAGGCACAATACCCAAATTGATTTCCGGCTGACCGAACTTTGCCGTGTCAGACGCAATAATAAAATCACACATCATCGCCAACTCGCAACCGCCACCCAATGCATACCCAGAAACAGCGGCAATAATGGGCTTGCGAATCCGCAGCATCGTTTCCCAGTTGCGTGTGATGTACTCTGACTTAAACACATCCATATGAGACCAATTTGCCATCGCAGCAATGTCAGCACCAGCGGCAAACGCTTTTTCACTGCCCGTGATAATGATTGCACCGATGTCATCATCAGCATCGAGCTTTAGCAAGGCTTGCCCAAGCTCGTCCATCAGCGCATCATTTAAAGCATTCAGTGCCTTGGGGCGGTTCAAGGTCAAAATGGCCACACGCCCCTGGACCTGTTGCAAAATCAAATCATCACTCATTCGTCTCTCCTCGTGTTTGTCGCATAAGATAGCAGGATCATGAAACAAACTCTACATTACCGCGTCTATCCGTTTGATCCCGCCGGGCATCGCCTTAAAGTTCAACTGGAAATCCCGAGCCCTTCGCGCCGATGCCAAATTGTCAGCCTACCAGCTTGGATCCCCGGCAGTTACTTGATTCGTGACTTTTCTAGGCACATCGAATCCATTCGGGCTTGGTGCGGCAAAACGGTCATGACGCCCCAAAAAATCAATACCAATCAATGGGCCATTGACGGGTGTACCGGTCCATTAACCATCGAAATGGTTATTTATGCTTGGGATTTGTCCGTGCGCGAGGCTCATGTTGACGAGTCACATGCTTTTTTTAATGGCACAAGCGTATTTTTAATGGCTGAGGGTTTGCAGCACTTGCCGTGCACAGTACAGATTCAAGCCCCTCCTCACACCACCAAATGGAAGGCTTACACCAGTATGCCTGTGGCGCCAGAGCAGGGATCAAAGGGAACTGTGAACAGCATTGGCAGCTATATCGCACCCAACTATGACGCACTTATCGACCACCCTTTTGAATTAGGCACCCCAGCGGTCATCACATTCAAAGCTTTTGGTGCTTTGCATGAAATGGTTTTCACGGGTGTCGCCCCTGGCCTTGATCTGGCAAGGATTGCTCGCGACACCAAACGCATTTGTGAAGCGCAAATGGCTCTTTTTGAGCCCGCCAAGAAAGAAGCACCATTTGTTGACAGTGCTTCAAAATATGTTTTCATGACATTAGTTACAAAAGACGGTTACGGTGGGCTAGAACATCGGGCCTCAACCGCACTTGTCACCTCACGCAAAGACTTACCCGTCAAAGCGCATCAAGAAACACCAGCCGGTTATACCCAATTTCTGGGCTTGGTCAGCCACGAGTATTTCCACACTTGGCACGTCAAACGAATCAAACCCGCGGCTTTTGTACCTTACGACTTGCTCGTGCCAAACCACACGCGTCTTTTGTGGGTGTTTGAGGGCTTCACCTCTTACTACGATGATTTGATGCTGTTGCGCAGCGGCGTGATTGATCTGCCCGCGTATTTGAAGCTACTCGGTAAAACCATCGCGTCTGTTTACGCCGGTGGCGGTCGACACAAACAATCACTTGCGCATAGCTCTTTCGATGCTTGGACAAAATACTACAAGCAAGATGAAAACGCACCCAATGCTATTGTCAGTTACTACACCAAAGGCGCCTTGGTGGCGCTTGGCTTAGACTTAATCATACGCTTGGCAACAGTCAATCGCCGCAGTCTCGATGACGTCATGCGATTACTATGGCAACGCTTTGGGAAGCGCTTTTATGGCGGTCGAGCACGGGGACTTGGTGAGACCGAGCTTGCCGCTCTCGTTAAGCAAGCCACCGGTGTCGATGTCAGCTTAGAACTCACGCAGTGGGTTCAAGGCGTGGCCGACGTGCCGCTGGCTGACCTACTCGCACGCTCAGGCGTTGAATTGTCATGGGTATCTGACACCGACACACCAGACCTTGGCTTCACCACAAAAACCAGCGGTCCAGATTTGATGGTCAGGCAAGTCTTTGAACATGGCCCAGGCCATATTGCAGGCTTATCGGCCGGCGACCAACTGGTAGCGGTCAACGGCTTAAAAGTCGGCGGCAGTGAAGCCACGCTCAGTGCCCTCCTTAGGCCTTACCAAGCTGAGCAAGTGATTGATCTACATGTGTTTAGGGGCGACCTTTTAAAGGTCTACCGGTTACGGTTGGCGCCCCCAAAAAACAACACCTGCCACCTAATACCCATGCACAGTTGATGCTCTTTTTGGCGTGACCTAACTTTGAAATCTTCCGACCTGATCGCTGACTACAAAACGCTCTTGCTCACCGACACCCCAATGCTAGACGTTCGCGCGCCAATTGAGTTTGCGCAAGGTTCGTTTCCAAACGCCGTCAACTTACCCTTAATGAATGATGATGAACGGCAAGCGGTTGGTTTGGCTTACAAAGAAAAAGGTCAAAACGCCGCGATTGCTTTGGGCCATTCACTGGTTAATGGTGCAGTCAAAGACTTAAGAGTGCAACAATGGCTCCGCTTTAGCACTGCTAACCCTAATGGTGTCTTGTACTGCTTTCGTGGCGGCCTGCGCTCACAAATCAGTCAACAGTGGCTCGCCGAGGCAGGTATCAATTGCCCCCGGATACTAGGCGGCTACAAGGCCATGCGCCAATACTTAATCAGCACTTTCGAAAACAATGTGGCGCAAACCGATTTCACCGTGGTTGGTGGACTGACTGGCTGTGGCAAAACCGACGTGATTCGCGCCCTTGAAGGCAAGCTAGACCTAGAAGGCATGGCCCGGCACCGAGGCTCAAGCTTTGGCGGGCGAGCTGAGCAACAACCGACTCAGATTGATTTCGAAAACCAACTTTCGATACATTTACTCAAGTTGCTCGACTTAGGCTATCAAAATGTGGCCATCGAAGATGAATCTAACCTCGTTGGGCGTTGTGCCATACCGCTGGTTTTGCGCACCAAAACCCAAAGCAGTCCCTTGGTCTGGGTCACCGCTCCCTTGGCAGAACGTGTCGAGCGTATCTTGCGTGACTACATCATTGACTTACACGACGACTACGTCGCAGCCTTCGGACAAGATGAGGGGCGTATTAAGTATCAAGCTCACCTCACCAAAAGTTTGTACAACCTTCGCAAACGTCTTGGCTTGGCACGATTCGATGCGTTGAACAGTGACTTAAATGATGCTTTGCATTCCCAAATGCGTGGGGACGGATTTGATTTGCATAGACGCTGGGTTGAACCACTGCTCACGCAATACTACGACCCTATGTATGCTTATCAGCGACAACAGAAAGTCAACAAACCCCACTTCGAAGGTGACGCACAGTCTGTGATTGCTTTTTTGCGACAGCGCCAGGCCAGCCGTTGACTTCGATGGCAGCACTTTGGCGCGACGCTGACCCCGCTTCTGCGCTACGATTTATAACAACTGAAAAACGTCAACCGCAACGATAGACTGACGCACAATGGGGAATTAAGAGCCATGGCAAACGCAAAAGTATTGGTGACCGGTGGCAGTGGTGGAATTGGTCGAGCAATCACGGCACGGCTCACCGAAGACGGCTACCAGGTGATTAACCTTGACCGCGTCAAACCCGAAACGCTGATGACAGGCGAACAACACATCGCGGTGGATTTGCTTGATCTCGATGACGCCAAGTCAGTACTTAACCGGCTGGCCAAACAAGGTGATGTGCTCAGGGTTATCAACAACGCTGGCTTTATTCGCCCTGCCACGCTTGAAGACACGACACTTGAAGATTTCCAAGCTGTGATTAACTTGAACATGCGCGCACCTATTTTGGTGGCACAGTCTTTGTTACCGAGCATGCGCCAAGCCAAGTTTGGACGCATCATCAATATTGCGAGTAGAGCGGCGATAGGCAAAGAACTACGTAGCGCTTACAGCGCAACCAAAGCGGGATTGCTAGGCATGACAAGAACATGGGCGATGGAAGCGGCCGCCGACGGCGTGACCGTCAATGCCATTGGCCCAGGTCCCATTGCAACCGATTTGTTTTTATCAGGCAATCCGCCAGACTCCCCAAAAACCAAGCAGATTCTTCAAACGATTCCCGTCAAACGAATGGGAACACCTGACGACATTGCGCATGCCGTGGCATCGTTGATTGATGATCGGGCCGGCTTCATCACGGGTCAGATTCTATACGTATGCGGTGGGATGACAGTCGGTCTGTCGCACACGGCTTAGCCGTTTTGGGTTGGACTCAAGCTTCAGCCTGAATGCCCAAGCCCTGCCAGCTCGGTCGAGACACATCAATACCCACCAGTTCAAGCATTCGCACCACTGAATGGTCGATAACCTCATCAATGGTTTTGGGTAAATGGTAGAAAGCGGGTAGCGGCGGGAAAATAATGCCGCCCATTTCTGTGACTGCTGTCATGTTTTTGAGGTGCGCCAAATTAAATGGCGTCTCACGCACCGCCATCACCAAGCGGCGACGTTCCTTGAGCGTGACATCGGCGGCTCGGGTAATTAAGTTATCAGAAAACCCATGGGCCACAGCCGCCAATGTGCGCATCGAACAAGGCACCACAATCATCCCGGCCGTCGCAAAAGAACCGCTGGCCAGCGTCGCACCGACATCACGAATGTTGTAGACGTGGTGGGCCAGGGCGTGCACCTGCGCCCGATCGAGGTCGAGCTCATGCTTGATGTTGAGTACGCCCGCCGGGGAGATGACCAAGTGAATTTCAACATCTGCCAGCGCGCGAGCGCGTTCAAGCAACCGGACCGCGTAGGCCGCGCCCGTTGCACCCGTCACCCCAATCACCAAACGTCGCGTCAAGCTCACGAAGTCGCGCCTGATTCCTCAAGCAATGTTTTCAACTCACCGCTTGCGTTCATTTCATTCATGATGTCTGAGCCACCGATGAATTCGCCTTTGACATAAAGCTGGGGAATGGTCGGCCATTGCGAATAAGTCTTGATGCCTTGCCTCACTTCGTCATCTTCAAGCACGTTCACGGTAACCAACTTGGTTACTCCGTTTTGGCGCAAGATCTGCACGGCACTGCCTGAAAACCCGCACTGCGGAAATTGCACGGTGCCCTTCATGAACAACACGACTGGGTTGTCTGACACGGTGTCTTTGATAAACGTCTGAACATCTGACATGGTGAATTACCTCAAAAAATCAATCAACAGAACAATCAACAAAACGACTAGGAATTGCAACTATTATAAGAACCTCCTGACACTCTGGGATGGCCTGCTAGGTCTTGTGAGGTTTTTATTTGCGTAAAGCCAGCCTGCGTCAGGTATTGAACGACTGCTTGGGCTTGATCAAATCCGTGCTCAAGCCAAATCTCACCCCCAGGCTTGAGGCGGCTCGCCGCCTCAAAAATGATGCTTTGATAGGCGCTTAAGCCATCTTGCTCGTCGGTTAGCGCCACTCGGGGCTCAAATCGCAAGTCACCTTGATCCAAGTGAGGGTCTTGGGGATGGATATATGGCGGATTAGACACAATCAAATCAAATAAGGGCGAGGTTGGAAATGGATCAAACCATTTCCCCAACAACATCTGGACCGAGATGTTCAGACGCTTTGCATTGGTTCGGGCGATCGCCAATGCCCGAGCACTGCAATCAGTCGCCGTGACTTGGGCGTCGGGTCGCGCCTTGGCAATGCTGATGGCAATAATGCCACTGCCTGTTCCTAAATCAAGCACGGCGGGCGCCGCCTTGTGCGCTATCGATACCAAGGCCATTTCGACCAATAATTCTGTGTCTGGCCTGGGAATCAAAACGTCTGGGCCTACTGTGAAGCAGTGACTCATAAACTCGCGCTGGCCCAAAAGATAGGCCATGGGTTCACCTTGGCGTCGGCGATTATCCAATGCGAGAAACGCAGATAGTTCTGCGCTGGACAGCACATGATCGTCATGCGCCAACAACCATTCGCGCGGCTTTCCCAACACGTGGGCCAGCAACAGGCCAGACTCAAGACGCGACAAACCGTTGCGCCCCCAACATGCCTTGACCGTCAGTGCCTGGTCAGACAACATCAGCCAAGGCAGCAAGCTGATTGGCTTGGTGCTCTGCAATCAGGGTACCCGTGAGCTCGTCAAGGTCACCTTCCATCATGGCTTGCAACTTGTACAAAGTGAGATTGATGCGATGATCGGTGATTCGTCCCTGCGGAAAGTTGTAGGTGCGGATGCGCTCGGAACGATCACCAGAGCCCACTAAGCTTTTACGCTGCGCGGCCTCTTTGTCTTGTTGCTCACGCAGCTGTACGTCTTTGATGCGTGCTGCGAGCACTTGCATGGCTTTGTCTCTGTTGCGATGCTGCGAGCGATCATCTTGGCACTCAACCACTATACCTGTGGGCAGGTGCGTGATCCGTACGGCTGAGTCTGTTTTGTTGATGTGCTGACCACCAGCACCACTGGCTCTGTAGGTGTCGATGCGCAAGTCTGAAGACTGAATATTCACTTCTGACTGCTCGTCAGCTTCTGGCATCACGGCAACGGTGCAAGCGGAGGTGTGAATGCGTCCTTGCGACTCGGTTTCTGGCACACGCTGCACGCGATGCGCACCCGATTCAAACTTTAATCGACCATAGACGCCATCGCCTTCGATGCGCACAATCACTTCTTTGTAGCCACCAACCTCTGCTTCATTTTCCGACATCAGCTCAACCCGCCAACCCCGTCTTTCGGCGAAGCGGCTGTACATGCGCAAAAGATCACCACTAAAAAGGGCACTCTCATCGCCACCAGTGCCAGCTCTGATTTCAAGAAAAACGCTGCGTGAATCATCTGGATCCTTAGGCAACAGCAGCAATTGCAGGTCACTTTCGAGGATTTCGATCTGTCGGCGACAGGTGTCAATTTCATCGAGTGCCATGGCTTTCATGTCAGGGTCGCTGACAAGCGCTTTGGCTTCACTAAGGGCAGTTTCCGTTTGAACGTAGCTCGCAAATGCTGTTACCACGGGCTCGAGTTCTGAGCGCTCACGCGACAGTTGCCGGAATTGCTTCATGTCGTTGGCGGTTTCGGGTTGCGACAAAATGGCATCAACCTCTTCAAGCCGCCGTTGCAATTGCTCAAGACGCGAACGCATGGAAGATTTCATGGGGTTTGGGCACTGACAGTTTGTAAAAGGGAGAAGGAGAAAAAAAGAGGCTGTCGTCAGGCAGGACGCTTAGCCCAGTGGCCGGCTTGGCGCCGCTAACGACGGCTGTCGCGTGAAGGAAACAATCGCGGCAACCAACCCAGCAGTTGTTGACGCTCAGCCTCCTCACTTTGGTGCAAAGCGGCCAAGGTGCCGTGCAGGTATTTTTGTGTGAGGGCGTGGGCGAGTTGTTCCATCACCATTTCGGGTGATTCGCCTTTGGCCAAGGCGCGTTTGGCACGCTCAAGCTCATGGCCCTGCATTTCTTGCGCACCCTCCTGCAGACCTTTAATGATTGGCACGGTTGAGCGCAATTGCAGCCAATGCATGTAGCTCCGAACCCTTGAGTCAATGATCGCTTCAGCCTGTAAAACCGCTGACTGACGCGCTTGTGCACCCGACTGAACCACCGCACCGAGGTCATCAACGCAATACAAGTAAACGTCGTCTAAGCGACCCACTTCAGGCTCAATATCACGGGGTACGGCCAAATCCACCATGACCATTGGCAAACGGCGACGCTCGCGCGATGCACGCTCAACCATGCCTAAGCCCAGTATGGGCAAGGTACTGGCCGTACAGGAAACAATAATGTCAAAAGAGGCAAGCTGCGCGGGAAGATCAGCCAATCGCATGGCGCTGGCATTGAATCGATTGGCCAACACATCAGCACGCTCAATGGTTCGATTGGCGACAGCAATTTTCTTGGGCTGGCGAGCCGCAAAGTGAGTGGCACACAACTCGATCATTTCACCAGCGCCAATAAACAACACTCGGGCTTGGGATAAGTCACCAAACACACGTTCAGATAATCGAACAGCAGCGGCAGCCAAAGAAACCGACTGCTCACCAATGGATGTGGTGCTTCGAACCTCTTTGGCCACAGAAAACGTGCGCTGAAAGAGCTGATGTAAAAGCGTCCCAAGCGACCCGGCCTCTTCGGCTGCACGAACCGCGCCTTTCATCTGCCCCAAAATCTGTGGCTCACCCAAAACCATTGAATCCAAGCCGCTCGCCACCCGAAAGGCATGCCGCACGGCTTGATCTTGGTCGTGTAGGTATATGTGCGGCAGGAGCGTGTTTTGGTCCAAACGGTTGTAGTCGGCCAACCACTTGGGTAATTGGCTCACCACCTCAATATCGGCTGCACAATAAATTTCTGTCCGATTACAGGTCGACAGCACAGCGGCTTCGTGAACCGCTCCCCCAAAGGCCGAGCGCAGGGACTGAACCGCTGGTTTGATCAGGTCTTCAGACAAGGAAATCTGTTCGCGCACCGATACCGGTGCCGAAACATGATTTAAACCGAGTGTGTAAACACCGACTGACATGGTTTAGGCGCCTCGTTAGCAGACAAGACGCATCATTGATTGAAGATGAAACCATTATAAGGCTCCCTCGGCAATCGCGCACCCAATTCCCTTCATGGCCGCACCAATTGCAATCCCAAGTTGGTGTTTGCGTTCTGTCTTACCGTGCTCTGGTCGCTTAGTCGGTAGGGTAACGAACAAACCGAAGGGGCCGCCAGCAGTCAAAATCGACTGTGCCGTCTCAAGCTATGGTCGTGGGGCTGCGGCCTATTTCTTTCAAAATTTCGATGGTGTGTTCGCCTAGCTTGGGTGCAGGGCGACGGAACTGACCTGGCGTCTGGCTCAGGCGCGGGACGATGTTGTGCATGGGAACTTGGCCTAGGGATTCGTCTGGTAGATTAACAATCGCTTCGCGGCCCAAGACATAGGGGTGGTCGATCAGCTCGGCCACCGAGAATACTGGACCAGCGGTGACGCCAGCTTTTTCAAAGATAGCGAGGTTTTCTGCTTGCGTGCGAGCGCCGACAAACTCAGCAATAATCTTGTCGAGTGCTGTGCGATTCTTTACCCGCGCATCGTTGTCGATGAAACGCGGGTCTTGTTTGAGTTCCGGGCGGCCAATTGCCTCTAAGATCTGCATGGCCATGGCCTGCATCGAGCCGGACATTGAAATGTAGAACTCGTCTTGGCAGCGATAGAGGTTGCGTGGGGCGGTGTGAGAAGATTGGTTGCCCGCTCTCATGCTAACGGTACCTGTGGCTTGATATTTAGCGGCTTCAGAAGAGATGACAGAAAAAATTGGCTCGAACAGTGACAAGTCGATGACCTGTCCTTGGCCCGTTTTTTCGGCGACGCGTAACGCGGTCAATACGCCAGCTGCCCCATAAATACCAGCGATCATGTCGGCCAAGGCCAGTGGCGGTAAGGCTGGTGGCTTGTCGGCAAATCCGTTCAGATGGGCAAATCCAGACATGGCTTCAACCAATGTGCCAAAGCCGGGTTTATCCCGGTAGGGGCCGGTTTGCCCCCAACCTGAGACCCGCACCACGAGCAAAGCCGGATTAATCGCCAATAGGATCTCGGGAGACAGACCCATTTTTTCAAGGCCGCCCGGTACAAAGTTTTCAATCAACACTTGAGCGGTAGCAATTAGGGCTTTGAAATCGTCAAGACCTGCCTCGCTCTTTAAATCCAGCACCATCGAGCGCTTATTACGCCCGTAGACTTTCCAGTAGATATCGTGGCCTTGCTCGCGCCAGTGTCTCAGGTCGTCACCAACGCCCGGACGTTCGACTTTGATCACATCGGCGCCAAAGTCTGCCAAGTAAACGGAAAGCATATTACCTGCCACCAAACGCGACATGTCGATGACACGCACATCATGTAATGGTCCTGTTCTGTTCTGATCAAAGTCTTTCAATCAATTCCCCTCTCATTTCGCAAACACCACCTGACAAGGTCTGTTGAGGTCTGTATTAAAGCAGCACTTCATTAATAACAACTTTGTAATAATGTGACCGCAACGACGTTATGACGCTTAATTTCCACACCACTGTCGAAAACGGTTAGGTAAATTTGGTGTATTATCACCGTCTCATTATGGCCTGGTAGCTCAGTCGGTAGAGCAGAGGATTGAAAATCCTTGTGTCGGTGGTTCGATTCCGCCCCGGGCCACCACTGAATTTTGAAACCCTAGCGTTCGCGCTGGGGTTTTTGCTT
>CALBEY010000061.1 GCA_937888805.1 uncultured Burkholderiaceae bacterium | reverse complement strand
TGTGTTTCTGGCGGTAAAAAGCGTGCCACTCATTTATCAGCAATCGTGTGCACCACGCGCTGAGGGTATGGGATCTCAATGTCGAATTTTTTCAAACGCATCTTTAACAGCCGAGAGTAAACGACGCTTCACAAACCACTGCTCTTGCGCGGGCACTTTGACACGCATGCGCACCGTCACAGCGGAATCAGCCAATTGAATAACACCGAGCACCTCTGTCTCGCCAAGAAACTTGCCTGCCATATCAGATTCGAGTTGTAATCGATCACCGGTGAGCTTGATCACTTCAAACGCTTTATCAAGCGGGGTGCCATAAGACACTGCAACATCAACCACCGCAAAGGCAAACTCACGGCTGCGATTGGTGACCGTGGTGATCTGGCTATTGGGTATAAAGTGCACCGCCCCCTCACCATCACGCAAACGCACATAACGCAGCGTGACTTCTTCAACAGCACCCGACTTGCCACCCGCTTCAATAAAATCACCTTGTCGGATTTGATTTTCTATTAGCATCACGAAGCCTGTGAAATAGTCCTTCACCAAACTTTGCGCCCCAAAACTCACCGCAATACCAACCACACCAGCAGCGGCCAAAAATGGCGCGATCGACACACCAAACTCGTCCATGATGAACATAATCGCCAAAATAGTGATCACGGCAGAAGCGATGTGATTAAAGATGCGATCAAGCGTGTCGATGCGTTTTGTTTCTTCTAGGTCACTGGTGCGCTTGACCAAACGCTGATGCACGGCGCCGAGCAGACGTCGTACGAAGGATCGAGCAATAAAAGCCAAAATGACAATCAGAAACACATTAAGGCTTGCGATTAACACAGCGGCCCATGCGGGCAGCGCCGACCAACCCATTATTAGAAAAAGTTCCGTCAGCAGTGAGTTCATAAAAAAGACGCGTCCGTTTAGGGTTTATTTAGCGAGAGTATCGCAGTCGCACAGAAGTTTTGCCAATCCCATTGGCTGTCTTTGTATCATTGCGCACTTGGTGGGCGCCCTGATGCTTTTGTGGTGTTTTGATGAGGCGGTCGTCTTTACAATAAGACATTAGAGAATTTTTTAGGCTCCCCCATGAAAATAGGTTTTGCTGGCACGCCAGAATTTGCCCGCCATGCGCTAGAAGCCCTCATTCGTCACGGCCGAGCGGGTGAACAACCCATCGACATGGCTGTGGTGCTGACCCAACCCGATCGGGCTGCCGGTCGCGGCATGCAGTTGGCAGCCAGCCCCGTTAAATCCTTTGCGCGAGAACACGACATCCCGGTGCTGCAGCCCCGAGGCTTGCGTCTTGACGGGCGCTGGGCCGATGACGCGCAAGCCACCCAGGTTCAGTTAACGGCACTGGGGCTGGATGTTTTGGTGGTGGCAGCCTATGGCTTGATCCTGCCCAAATGGATCCTTGAACTGCCCCGCTTTGGTTGCTTGAACATTCACGGCAGTCTCCTGCCGCGTTGGCGGGGCGCAGCACCCATTCAGCGCGCCATAGAAGCTGGCGACAACACCACTGGCATCACCATCATGCAAATGGATGACGGTTTGGACACGGGCGACATGCTGTTGGTTGATTCGCTGCCAATCCATGACGACGAAACCGCTCAAAGCCTGCACGATCGATTGGCTGTCATGGGCGGTGATTTGATCATCAAAGCCCTCGACGACTTGGCCGCGCAACGCCTACGGGCAACCCCTCAAGACACCAGTCAAGCGACTTACGCCGCCAAACTGCTGAAAGCTGAGGCAGCCCTAGACTGGACACAGCCCGCTGAAGTCTTGGCACGGCGCGTACGCGCATTCAACCCGTTTCCCGGCACCACCGCGAACCTGCCAGGCGTGCCCGAACCAGTCAAAATTTGGGAGGCCGCCGCTTTGCCAAGCTCTGCCGATATGATTCCCGGTTCCGTTGTGGCCTGCGAACCAACGGGCATTGATGTGGCCACAAGTAAGGGCTTGCTAAGACTGCTGACCCTACAAAAACCCGGCGGCAAACGCCAAGCGGTTAGCGTCTTTTTACAAAGCACGCCAGCCTTAAGCGTTAGTCAATGAGTCGCGCGTTTACGGCCGTGTTTATGCTGCCGTGAGTAACGTCTCACGACAAAATAGAGCCTGGCCATCCTAGAAAAATAGCGCCCGCTGCAGCACGTTGACACCCAGCACAAAGTCGTCAATTTCCATGGCCTCGTGGGGATTGTGTGAGCCGTGATCATTTCGAATAAACAACATGCCACTTGATATGCCGATGTTAGAAAAAACAGCGGCGTCATGACCTGCGCCGCTTGGCATGGTCTCTGTTTCAATACCGAACTCTTGACACGCTTGCGCCAGGCGCTCGACCCAGATCGGATCCATGATGGCTGGTTTGGTAAACAGTTTGCGGTCAAAATGAAAGGTGACCCCTCGGCTGCTGGCGATTTGCTCACATTCGTTACGCATCAATTGATAAAACTGTTCTAGTGTCTGTTCACTTTGACTACGCACCTCAAAACTGAAACCCACTTCGCCCGGAATCACAGAGACCGCATGGCTTTGAGGGTTGGTGCTAACGATACCGCAGGTCATGACCAAGTCCATGCCCATTTGCTGCAACACTCGCCAGTGCTCATCAAGACGCGACAATAGCTCGGCAACCGCCAAAACCGCATCTTTTCTTAGCCAACGCGGCACCGCCCCCGAATGTCCTGTCTCGCCCTGACACACGATGTGGTTATGACGCACATTGCCACGAATACCCGTAACAGGCGAAACAGGCCATTGGCGAGCCACCATCGTGGGGCCTTGTTCGATGTGTAACTCGAGATAAGCGCCAATTGCACTCAAATCAATCAACGGTTGACCTGCTTTGACCGCATCAATCGGAACACCGAGTTGTTGCATGGCGGATTCGAGGGTTTGTGCTGTTTCCCGGTGCTTGAGCACCAAATCCACCTCGGAGAGTTGCCCTGTCAAGGCAAGGGATCCCATGTAGGCCTTTCCAAACCAAGCGCTCTCCTCACCCCTGAGTGCCAGAACCTTGACGGGGTTTGTGGGCACGACCCCAGTGGTCTTAAAGTGCATCAACACCATCAACCCAGCCACCACCCCGGCCAAGCCGTCGAAGTTTCCACCCTGCGGCACAGAGTCCAAGTGCGACCCAATGACGGTGGCAGGTCCCGCAGGGTTGTCCGGCAGCGAAATCCATAAGTTCGCGCCACGGTCGTATTGACATTGCAAACCCTGTTCTCTGGCAACCCTTTCGATCACAGCTAGGGCTCGGGTCTCGCCATCGCCGTAGCTCGGGCGCGTTACACCCAAACCATCTTTACTGGCTTTCTCTATTTCAACAAATAAGCGCTTGGCCGCTGTGATCACGTCGGCGCTTAAATGAGGCACACCGCTGTTCATGCTGTTGGCTCACTTGGCATCGTTAATCTGTCAGCCCCGCCATGGCGCGCCGACCAAGCGATTGGGTCAGCGAGAAATGATTTGATTTCTTTGGCTTGCTCGACAGTGAAATAGTCCTGCGCCTTGGTTTGCGCAAAAACGTCTTGCCAAGTCGCTAAGGCGTGCAGGGTCATGCCGTGCGCCTCAAAGGCTTGTCGACTTTGGGGATAAATGTCGTAATTAAAAACCACAAAAATATCGTTAACCGATGCGCCCGCCCGGCGTAAGGCGTTGGCTGTGGCAATTTTGGTGAGACCGTCAGTGGTTAAGTCATCAACCACCAAGCACTGCGCGTGACTCGGCAAGTCGCCCTCAACTTGCGCGTTAACCCCCCAGCCCACGGCTTTTTTACGGACATAGACCATGGGTAAGTCCAGACGATCGGCTAACCAGCTGGCAAAGGGTATGCCCGCGCTTTCGGTGCCTGCGATGACATTGATTTTGTCTTTCAGGCGACTTTTCAGCAAATCAGCCGCATGGTCCATCAGCAGACGACGGCTACTGGGGTGCGACATTATTTTTCGGCAGTCCACGTAGACAGGGCTTGCCCAGCCAGTGGTGTAAATAAACGGGCGATCTTGCCAGACCATCACGGCTTTTAGTGCCAGTAACGCAGCCACCGTATCGCTAGCAGTGACTTGGCATTCACCAGTCGGCAAATTAGGGTGATCATTCATGGTTCACCTTTATGAATAAGCGTGTCTAGCCAGTGTAATGCAGGGATCGAACGGGTTGGGCTACCATCTCACACGCACTTGAGTACTGACCCATTACGGCGTAACACTGGCGAGCGCTGGCGTTTTTTTGCGTTTCGTTCGAGACCAAAACCGCTCATGGAAGAAGTAGACGACTGTTTGGACAGAAGGCTCGAGCAGGCTTAGTGTGATGGAAACGAGCCAATGGCCAGTGACGGCATAGGCAACCAGCACGGCAACCGTGATGTGGGTGAAGTAGTAAGAAACTGTTTTCTTCAGGGTGAAGGCATTTGTTTGGATGAACTTGGTCATGGTCGAGCCCTTTTCATATGCTTTGAATCATCTTCCCCCTAATGTAGATATTTGTACAATTGATTGATAATAAATTATTGATAGTCAATAACAATCGCTAAGCTTGGCGATTTTACCGAGTTTCAGTCCTCCACCACCGTGGCGTACAAGTCATACTCATCGGCATCGGTGACCGTGACACGGACCAGTTGACCCGGTGTGAGTGGCTTGTCACTGTCCACAAACACATTGCCGTCGATTTCTGGCGCATTGGCGAACGAACGACCAATGGCCCCGTCTTCGTCGACTTCGTCGATCAACACGTCCATGGTTTGACCGACTTTTAGTGCCAAGCGCGCTTGCGAGATGGCTTGCTGATGAGCCATGAAGCGATCCCAGCGGGATTGCTTGACATCTTCAGGCACCGGATTAGGCAGGGCATTGGCGATCGCGCCTTCAACGGCCGAATACTGGAAGCAACCCACCATGTCCAGCTGTGCCTCGGTCATCCAGTTCAGCAGGTACTCAAAATCTTCTTCGGTTTCACCGGGAAACCCAACGATAAAGGTCGACCGAATCGTGAGTTCAGGGCAGATCTCACGCCATGCCTTGATGCGTGCCAACGTCTTGTCTTCAAAGGCCGGGCGTTTCATCAGCTTCAGTACCTTGGGGCTGGCATGCTGAAACGGAATATCGAGGTAGGGCAAGAGGCGACCTTGGGCCATCAACGGAATCACTTCGTCAACGTGCGGGTAGGGATAGACGTAATGCAAGCGTACCCACACCCCTAACTCACCCAAGGCTTCGCACAGTTCGGTCATGCGTGTTTTAACCGGGCGTCCCTGCCAAAACCCCGTTCGGTACTTAACATCAACCCCGTAGGCACTGGTATCTTGTGAGACCACCAAAAGCTCTTTTACACCAGCTTTGACCAAGCGCTCAGCTTCGTCTAAGACGTCACCAATCGGGCGGCTCACCAAGTCGCCTCGCATGGAAGGGATGATGCAAAAGCTGCAACGGTGGTTACAGCCTTCGGAAATTTTGAGGTAGGCGTAGTGCCGGGGGGTGAGTTTGATGCCTTGCGGTGGCACCAAGTCGACATAGGGGTTGTGCTCAAGCGACGGCGGTGCAGCCTCGTGAACCGCTCGAACCACCTGTTCGTATTGCTGTGGACCGGTCACGGCCAACACCCCCGGGTGAATGCTGCGAATCACATCCTCTTGCACACCCAAACAACCCGTGACGATCACGCGACCGTTTTCTGCGAGCGCTTCACCAATCGCATCCAGTGATTCCGCCTTGGCGCTGTCAATAAAGCCGCAAGTGTTGACCACCACCACATCGGCACCGTCGTAATTGGGCACGATATCGTATCCCTCAGTACGCAACTGCGTAAGAATGCGCTCTGAATCAACCAATGCCTTGGGACAGCCCAGACTCACAAAACCGACTTTTGGTGCTGACATGACCGCCTGTTCTAGAAAAAGTAAAGAAGATTCAGTTTACCGCGCCGGATGCTTCTACAATCGGTCTTATGCCGTTAATCAAGGCTTTTGCACAAGCTTCCACCTCGCCACTGTCTTTAACCCTGTTGCTGGCCTCACGCTGCTTGGCAGCGGTTGAGAGCGGCCGTTCGTTAACCGAAGCCTTAAGTAAGGTGCCCTCAGCCAATCGCTCGGCGGTTCAAGCCGTGTCGATGTACGCCATGCGCCACTGGGGTCGAGCACGCGCTTGGCGGGCCATGACATTAAAAAAACCAACGGGTCAGCCTTGGGTCGACAGCCTCATTGCGCTGTCTTTGTTATTACTTGATGTGGCTGTTGCCCCTGAATCTAGCAGCACCGACGCACCGCGCTACACCCCCCATACGTTAGTGACACAAGCCGTGGACGCCGCCCGCGAGGGCCGAGCCAAGCCGGTTTTACCCGGCTTACTGAACGCCATTTTGCGGCGCTTTCAACGCGAGCACCGCCAGTTCATCGAAAACATCAAAACCGACCCCGTCGCCCGCTGGGGCTACCCGCTTTGGTGGCAAAGGCAGCTACAGGCCGACTACCCCCATGACTGGCAGTCCATTTTGGCAGTGAGTTGCTTTACCCCAAGGTTGGTATTGCGGGTGAATACGCGTTTGACTGATGTCGCTGAAGTGCTGCAGCAATTTAGCGACGCTGGGGTTACGGCGGTTCACTTGGGCGATGCAGCCATCGCGGTCACACAGACCGGCTCCGTCGATCAACTGCCCGGTTACACCGAAGGCTGGTGGTCCGTTCAGGATTTGGGCGCGCAGCGTGCCGCCACACTCTTGGCGCCTAAGTCTGGCGAGCGGGTGCTCGATGCCTGCGCCGCACCGGGTGGCAAAACCGCCCATTTACTTGAACTCGCTCCCATTACCCTGACCGCCTTGGATCAAGACCCAGATCGGTTGCTCCGTGTTGGCGACACATTAAGTCGTCTGCGCCTGATCCATTCTGGTGTCACGCTCAAAGCGGTGGATGCGCGCAACCTCGAGCAATGGTGGGATGGCAAACCCTTTGACGCCATTTTGGCGGACTTGCCATGCACCGCCTCAGGCGTGGTTCGACGCCACCCTGATATCGCCTGGCTCAGACGCGTGGCTGACCTCCCAAGCACGGTCACTGGGCAAGTCAAAATACTCGATGCCCTGTGGCAAACCTTGGCACCCGGTGGCCGCCTACTGATGGTGACCTGCTCGGTGTTTCTACAGGAAGGCGAGCAACAAGCCGTGAACTTTTTAAGTCGACATGCCGATGCGCGGCGACTTCCCGCACCAGGCCATTTATTACCCAAAGCAAGCTTGGGTGATGAGCCCGGACAAGACGGTTTTTTTTACGGCTTATTTGAACGGGTGGCGGTGTGAACCCGAGCGCCGCGACTGCATTAATTTGTTCCATAATGTGCTCATGATGATGTTTGTGACCCACCGGTTCAATCTCGAGTCTGAGCGCTGGCATCGCGCAGGCTTGTGGCTGGCTGCGCTTCTTATCTGGTTTGGGTTTGGGGCTGCCGCTAGCGCCCAACCTTCGTCAGATGCTCAGGCAGCCGTTTTGCGTATCGAGCCGTTGGTGATCGACGGTCAATTGTCCATGGGCATCGACACCGAGTTATCGCTTAACAACACCATGCGCCAAGCGCTGAATCGGGGTTTGCCTTTGTTTTTTTCTATTGAGGTTCAAATCAACCAACCACGATGGTGGTGGTTTGACAAAGATTTGGTCGACAGCCGCTTGATCCGACGCCTGTCGTTTAACAACCTGACACAGCAATGGCACATCAGCACGGGTGATTTGTCAGTGACGTTTTCAAGTTTTGAGCAGGTGCTTGCCGCACTGCGTCGAGTGCGAAACTGGCCTGTGGCCTTAAGTGACCGCTTCAACCCCGACACCACTTACGAGGGCCGAGTCAGGATTCGCCTAGACACCTCTCAACTGGCTCGACCGTTACAACTGGATCCAGCCAATCGAAATGATTGGGCGCTCAGTAGTTCTTGGAAATCCTTTGAATTCATGATCCGTCGCCCAACCGCGAGCACCTCATGAAGCGGCGCAACCAATTTTTAATCGTCCTTGGGGTCGTGCTTGGTCTGGCACTCTTTATTCTATTGGCTTGGTCAACCGGCAGCGCCTCTCGCTTGGCTCAGTTCCACGAGCTATTGGTGTACTTAAATTTTGCATTGGCGTTAGGCTTAGCGGCTTGGGTATTAGGGCTGATAATCAAGCTGGCGCGACGGCTACGCCGAGGCAAGTTCGGTGCCAGACTCACGAGCCGCTTTGCCATCGCCTTTGCCTTGATTGGTGTGTTGCCCGGCGCCCTGATTTATACCGTTTCGATTCAGTTCATGTCGCGCTCTATTGAATCGTGGTTTAACGTTCGCGTTGACACGGCACTGGACGCCGGACTCGCGCTCGGTCGAGCCGCGCTCGATGCCCAGCTCAACGAGCTTGATACCCGTGCGCGCGCCATGATTCCGGCGCTCTCAGATGCCGCCGGCAATGACAGCGAACTCAGGGGTTTACTCAGTCGCGTTCGAGAAATCACGGGTGTGTCTGAAGCCATGGTCCTAACAAGTTCTGGGCGACCGATAGCCTTTGTTACCGATCAACTCGGGCAATTGCTGCCCCAAGGGCCACCGGTCAGTGTCTTGAATCAACTGCGGGTCTCTGGCAGCTACGCCGCCGCTGAAAACGTTGTCCCGAATGCGCTAAACACAGACCCCTCGGGGTTGATATTGCGGGTCATCGTGCCGCTCGGTAACTCATTGAGTCTGGCCTCACCCATGGCAACGTCAGAAGTGCGTTGGTTACAACTCATGAAACCTGTGCCTGAGTCCATTGTGTCAAATGCTGAAGAAGTCCGCGTGGGCTATCGCGACTATCAAGAATTGGCGCTCTCACGCCAAGGCTTGCGCCAATTATTTGTGGTCACACTGACATTGGCGCTGCTGCTGGCCGTCTTTGCGGCCATGGCCGTGGCCTTGTTTTTGTCGCGCCGTTTGGTGCAACCCCTGCTGGCGCTGGCTTCTGGTACCCAGGCCGTGAGCGTGGGTGATTTTAGACCGCTGCCTGAACCGCCACAAAACGATGAGGTCGGTCAACTCACCCGCTCTTTTAACGACATGACTCGACAACTCGAAGAGGCACGCCGCTTGGTGGATTTGAACCGCAAGCAAATCGAGCAGTCTAAGCTTTTCACCGAAGGTATCTTGGCAAACCTATCGGCTGGCGTGCTGGTGTTTGATGAACAATTCCGCGTGGTCCTGTTTAACCAAGGGGCCCAATCCATGCTTGGCGCTGACCTTCGGGGTGTCAAAGGGCGACCCCTTGAAACGATTGATGGCTTGTTGGCGCTGGCAAACACGCTCAGACGCGGTTTCTCGCACCATGCGGCTGCAGATTCTGAGCGTTTGCACTGGCAAGAGCAGTTTGAGGTGACCTTACCGCGACCCGACATGCCAGAGGGCACTCAAACACTCACCTTGCTGGCCCGTGGCACACACCTGAGCGCCGAAGGGCGAGGCAACGGTTATGTGGTGGTATTTGATGACATTAGCGATGTGATTTCTGCCAACCGAAGCGTCGCATGGGCCGAAGTGGCCCGTCGCATGGCCCATGAAATTAAAAATCCACTCACGCCCATTCAACTGTCCGCCGAACGCTTGGCCATGAAGCTCATGGACAAGTTAGATGCTAAGGATGCCGCCTTACTTGAGCGTTCAACGAACACGATCGTGAACCAAGTCAGCTCACTGAAACACATGGTTGAAGAGTTTCGCGAATACGCGCGCAAACCGCCACTGGTCTTTGGTCGCGTCGATCTCAATACTTTGGTCGAAGACGTGTTGACGCTTTATGGTTGGGACCCTGTTGAGGGCTCGGCCCACGAATCGGGTCCGGTTCGCTTTGAAGCGGTGCTTGAATCTGGCTTGCCCGACATTCAAGGCGACACCACGCAATTGCGCCAAGTGGTGCACAATCTTTTGGCCAACGCACGCGACGCTTTGGTCGAATTCAAAGGCGATGGCGTCATCACCGTGTCAACAGAAACCATCGCTGCCAGCGTTGGTACGCAAGCCGACCAACCTGCCGTTCGACTGACCGTGACAGACAACGGGCCAGGCTTTTCTGCGCAATTACTGCAACGGGCCTTTGAACCCTACGTGACCACGAAAGCACAAGGTACCGGCTTAGGTCTGGCGATTGTTCGTAAAATTATTGAAGAGCACGGCGGTTATATCGACATTTCTAACCGCCGTACGGGTGGCGCACGCATTACTATTCTTTTGGTGCCCGATCCCAGTACGGTGGACGGCGACGCACAAGCGGACGATAATAATGAAACGCAATAGGTTGAACAAATAATATGGCTCGAATCCTGGTGGTTGACGACGAGATCGGCATCCGTGAATTGCTCTTCGAAATCTTGTACGACGAAGGGCACACGGTTGAGCTGGCTGAAAACGCCGCGCAAGCGCGTGCCGCTAGGCAACGCATGCGCCCTGATCTTGTGTTGCTTGATATCTGGATGCCTGACACCGATGGTGTGACCTTGCTGCGCGAGTGGGGTTCACAGGGCTTGCTTGACATGCCCGTGATCATGATGAGCGGGCACGCCACGATCGACACCGCTGTTGAGGCCACCCGTATCGGTGCGATTGATTTCTTAGAAAAGCCCATCACGCTACAGCGTTTGCTTAAAACGATTTCCAATGGCCTAAACCGCACCAAGCCGATCAATGCCAATGGTGGTGCTCGCGAGCCCACGACCTCAAGTCAGCCAGCAACCGCTGGCATGGGTTCGCCTACCCCCATCACGAACGAAATATCACCAGCACCCGCCCCCGCTGGGGTGTCCGGTGATATTTCTTTGGATCAACCGCTGCGGGATGCGCGTGATGCTTTTGAGCGCGTCTATTTTGAGTATCACTTGGTTCGCGAAAATCACAGCATGACGCGTGTTTCAGAACGCACCGGACTCGAGCGCACGCACCTTTACCGCAAGCTCAAGCAACTGGGCATTGAATCGCGTAAGCGAGGCTCATGAAAATCCTGATTGTTGGTGCAGGCCGGGTGGGCACAAGCGTGGCCGAAAACCTGGTGTCTGAACACAACGACATCACGGTCATTGACGACGACCCCAGCCGACTGGCTGACTTGCAAGAGCGATTTGACTTGCGCGGCGTGGTGGGTGACGGCACGCAAGTCTCCGCTTTGCGCCGCGCTGGTGCCGAAGATGCTGACATGTTGATTGCCTGTGCCGCCAGTGATGCGGTGAACTTGGTGGCTTGCAAAATCGCCCGGACACTCTTTAATGTGCCACGCCGAATTGCGCGCATTCGCTCCTCTGAGCTACCTGGCATTGCCGAGCTACTTGGAGAAGATGGCTTTGCGGTTGATGCTTTGATAAGCCCCGAGGGCAGCGTCACCGCCTATTTACAAAAGCTGATCGAATTCCCCGAGGCACTGCAAGTCGTTGAGATGGCCAGTGGGCGCGTCAGTGTGATCACCATGCGGGTTGATATTGGTGGCTCCATGGCCAACCATGCCCTCAAAGATTTGCGCGCCATGAGTCCAGACGTCAACGCCCGTGTGGTGGACATCATGCGACTCGGTCAAACCATCGCCGTGTCGCCCGAAACCATTCTGCGCCCGGGTGATAATTTGCTATTGATCGCTGACACACGCTCGGCGCACCAGGCCGTGCACCAAATGCACAAGTCTGCCCCGACCGTGCGGCGCCTAATGATTGCCGGTGGTGGCAACATTGGGGCACGGTTGGCAAAAACACTCGGCGAAAACGGCTATAACGTGCGCATCATCGAACAAAGTCTTGAGCGCTGTGAACTGCTAGCCAGCACCCTGCCTGATAATGTCCTGGTGTTGCATGGCAATGGCACTGATGAGTCGTTGTTGCAACGCGAAGGCATTGAGGACATGGACACGTGGCTGGCACTGACCAGCGAAGACGAGGACAACATCATGTCTTCGTTGCTGGCCAAACGCATGGGTGCACGCCGAGTGATTGCGCTGATTAATCGCCAGGCTTACGGTGAGCTGATGCAAGGCAGTCACATTGATATCGCTGTGTCGCCAGCACAAGCCACCATGAGCGAGTTGTTGCGTTACGTGCGACGAGGCGATATCGTGGCAGCCCACCGGTTACGTGGTGGTCTGGCCGAAGTACTGGAACTCGTCGCCCATGGCGATCGAAAATCCTCCAAGGCCATTGGACGGCCCATCAATGCGTTGGACCTCCCCAAAGGGGCCACCATTGGCGCCTTGGTCCGTGGTGAGGAAATCATCATCACCGATCAAAACGCTGTCATCGAACCTGACGACCACGTCATCGTGTTTGTCTCATCGCGCACTCAAATCGCCAAGGTCGAGAAACTGTTTCAAGTTTCGGCCTCTTTTTTCTAAGCATCATGAACCGAATTCTGGCTGTCGTTCACGTGCTGGGTTTCACCATGGCCTTATTTGCCATGACCCTCTTCGTGCCCATCGTCTGGTCTATTATTTTGGACGATGGTCAGTTGATGCTGTTTATTCACGCCTTTATCATCGCCTTGGCTTTGGGCGGCGGACTTTGGCTGGGCACCTTACGATTTCGTGCTGAGTTGCGCCCACGCGATGGTTTTTTATTGGTCACCTCTGTTTGGGCCTTTCTGCCCATTCTAGGCACCATACCGTTGCTGCTTTATTTTAATGGCACGGGTCAGCCACTGAGCTTTACTGACGCCTACTTTGAATCGATGTCGGGCCTGACCGCCAGCGGCGGCACACTGCTGACCAATCTTGATGCCTTGGCACCCACCATTAACTTATGGCGCGTGACCATGCACTGGGTCGGTGGCATGGGCATCATTGTGCTGGCCGTGGCGATTTTGCCGCTACTCGGTGTGGGTGGGCACCAGTTGTTTCGTGCCGAAACACCAGGGCCGATGAAAGAAGAAAAGCTCACGCCTCGGATTGCCAGCACTGCTAAAGCACTCTATGCGATTTACTTTGGACTGTCGATGGCCTGCTTTTTGGCGTATCGTGCGGCCGGCATGACGTGGTTTGACGCCTGGTGTCACATGGCCTCAACGGTTGCCTTGGGTGGTTTTTCGACCCACGATGCCAGTTTTGGGTATTTTGATTCGCCGTTAATCGAAGCCATCTGTATTGTTTTCATGCTGCTGTCTGGTATTAATTTTGCCACTCACTTCAACGCTTTTCGCGTGGGTAGTCTTAAAGCCTACCAGCGCTGCCCTGAGGCCATTCCTTTTGTCCTTATCGTTTTGAGCATGGGCGCCTTAATTGGCGTTTATTTGTGGATCATGGATGTTTATCCCGATCTGCTGACCTCAGTGCGTTACGCCATGTTCAATACCGTCTCGATTGCCACCACGGCGGGCTTTGCCAACACCGATTTTGGTGCGTGGCCGTTGATTGCCCCTCTGACCATGATCATGCTGGGCATGTTTTGCACCAGCTCGGGCTCCACCGGCGGGGGCATCAAGATGATTCGAGCCATGATGCTCGTCAAACAAACCCGCCAAGAGATGGTTGGCATCTTGCACCCTCACGCCATCACTCCCGTCTTGCTCAAGGGCCGACTGATCCCAGCCAAAGTACTGGCATCCGTGCTTGCCTTCATGTTGTTGTACGGCTTTTCGATTGCCGTGATGACCGCTTTGATGCTTCTCAGCGGGGCTGACGCCACCACCGCTTTTACGGCGGTCTTGGCTTGCATCAACAACATCGGACCGGGCTTGGGCCAAGTGGGGCCAGCAGACAATTATTTCAGCATGAATGATTTTCAAATCTGGGTGCTGTCTTTTGCGATGATGATTGGTCGACTTGAGCTCTTTACTGTGTTGGTTCTCTTCTCCTCTGGGTTCTGGCGCAAGTGACCCACGTCGCGTCGTTATAATCAAGGCCTCTCTGATTAACGCGGCTAGATAATCCATGGATCCCCTTTTTATTCTTGCCTACGCTGTCCTTGGCTGCGTGGCTGGCTTTGCTGCTGGCCTTTTGGGTATCGGTGGGGGCATGCTGCTCGTGCCCTTTTTAACGGCGCTTTTAACCCTTCAGGGCTTGCCGCTCGAATTGGTTGTGCATGCGGCCATTGCCACCTCGATGGCGTCGATTTTGTTCACATCAATGTCTAGCGTGCGCGCCCACCACCAAAAGCGCGCCGTGCGCTGGGACTTGGTGATTCGGTTTTCACCAGGCATTGTGGTGGGCGGTTTGCTGGCCGGCGGCGCTGTCTTTGCCGCGCTTAAGACCGGTTGGTTGGCGCTGTTTTTTGCCGTTTTTGTGGGTTATTCGGCCGTGCAGATGCTGATCAATCGCAAACCCAAACCCAGCCGTCAAATGCCCGGCACCGTTGGCACCACTGCCGCGGGTGCTGGCATCGGTTTTTTATCGGGCTTGGTGGGTGCCGGCGGTGGTTTTGTGTCGGTTCCTTTTATGCTGTGGTGTAACGTTGCCTTGCATCATGCGGTGGCCACCTCGGCAGCATTGGGCTTTCCGATTGCTTTGGCGAACACCGTCGGCTACGTCTGGTCTGGCTGGTCAGTACAGGATTTGCCGGCGGGGATGTTTGGTTATATTTACTGGCCAGCGCTTTTGGTGTTAGTGATTTTTAGTGTTGTGACCGCGCCCATCGGGGCCAAAGTGGCCCACAAGTTACCGGTCAATACCCTTAAACGAATTTTTGCTTTTTTGTTATTTGGTTTGGCAGCCTACATGTTTTACAAAGCGGGGCTATCGTTTGGCTGGGTGGGCTAAGTCGTCTCTGATTGGTCGGATCCTGTCACTTGTTGTGTGACCGTCACAGCGAAAGTGGTTTTGTGCAACAAGACTTGTGCTCGTGGTAATGTTTGGTTTGGATGGCAGTTCAACGACAGGGGGGCGTACCATGTTTGATGTTTTGGTTTACCTGTTTAAGCACTACTACACGCCCCAAGCATGCCCGACAGCCGATGTATTGGCCAAACGGCTGGTGGCGGCTGGCTTTGAGCACGACGACATCGATGATGCCTTAGGCTGGCTATTGGGGCTGGCAGAAGTCACTGAGCATTGCGTTGACTTGGCCCACCACGATGCCAACGGCACGCGATTTTACGCAGACATCGAGCAACGTAAGCTTGGTGCAGACGCCATCGGATTTATCACTTTCTTAGAAAACAGCGATGTTTTGCCAGCACCGCTGCGCGAAATTGTGATTGAGCGCGCCATGGCCTGCGAAAGCGAGCCGATTTCGCTAGAACGCATCAAGGTGATTGCTTTGATGGTTTTGTGGAGCCAAGAAGCCGAAGTCGACCACTTGATTCTTGAAGAACTGCTGCGGCCCGACGGCGAGCAACGCTGCCACTGACCAGGCGTGCAGTACGTCGGACGATTTGCCCCCAGCCCAACCGGGCCCCTGCATGCCGGTTCTGTTGTGGTGGCCCTGGCCAGTTTTTTGGATGCCAGGGCTGCTAATGGGCTGTGGCGTGTCCGTATGGAAGACCTTGATACCGAACGCATGGTTCAAGGCGCTGACCAAATGATCTTGCAGCAACTTCTAGCCTTGGGTATGTCCTGGGATGGTGAGGTGATCTACCAGTCGGCCCGCCTTCAAAACTATCAAGCCGCTTTTGATAGCTTACAAACACAAAACCGACTCTACCCCTGTGGCTGCAGCCGACGTGAAATCGCGGATTCGGTTTTAAGCCGTCATGGTGCCTTCCCAGAAGGCGAGAGGCCTTACCCCGGGACTTGTCGTCAGGGCTTGGCGCCAGGCAGAACAGCGAAATCATGGCGCGTGCGTGTTGACGATGGTGACCTATCATTCGTGGACCGTTGGTGCGGCCCCCAGTCGCAAAACGTACATCAACAGGTGGGCGACTTTGTGCTGCGACGTGCCGATGGGCATTGGGCTTATCAATTGGCTGTGGTGCTCGATGATGCCGCCCAAGGCATCACCCATATTGTGAGGGGTCAAGACCTGCTGACAAGCACCGCCAGACAGCAATGGCTTGCCCACGTTTTAGGGCTAGACACCCCTAGCGTGATGCACGTCCCATTGGTGATTGACGACAACGGTGTAAAGTTATCCAAACAAAATGGTGCGCTCGCCATAAACACCGAAGATCCCATGCCTATTTTGCAAGCCGCGTGGCGTCATTTGGGGTTTTACGATGTTCAAGCAAGCACGCCAGCGCAGTTTTATGAGCAAGCCGTTAAGCAGTGGGCTGGTCGCTTTAAACCCGTCTGACTTGCGCCTTAGTGAACTCCGCCCGTATGATCGCCGCTAACGTCGCGATCTGCGATTCAGGAATGGAATGACAAAAGTACTAATTATTGCTGAGAAACCTTCGGTAGCCCTGGACATCTCCCGTGCCTTGGGCGGCTTTACCCGCGAAGGTGATTATTTTGAAAACGATCAGTACGTGCTCTCTTCAAGTGTGGGTCACTTGTTGAGCCTGATCGCCCCCAACGATCCGGTCAAAGGCAAATGGAGCTTTGCGCATTTGCCTGTCATACCGCCAGCCTTTGGCCTGAATCCCTCGGACAAACGATCAGCTGAAAGGCTCAAGATGCTGGTCAAGCTGATCAAGCGCAAAGACGTCAGCAGTTTGATCAATGCGTGTGACGCCGGCCGCGAGGGTGAGCTGATCTTCCGTTACATCGAGCAATACGCCGGCACGCACAAGCCCGTACAGCGTCTGTGGCTGCAATCCATGACGCGTGACGCCATCTGTGAGGCTTTCAAACACTTGCGCCCTGACGAGGCGCTAAAGCCGCTTGAAGAGGCGGCACGCTCTAGGGCAGAAGCCGACTGGCTGGTGGGCATCAACGGCACCCGCGCCATGACCGCCTTTAACAGTAAAGATGGCGGTTTCTTTAAAACCACCGTGGGCCGCGTGCAAACACCGACTCTCACGATCGTGGCTGACCGTGAAGCCAAAATTCGCGACTTTGTGTCACGCGACTATTGGGAGGTTCACGCCACCTTTGTCGCCGCCGCTGGTTTATACCAAGGCCGTTGGTTCGACCCTGCCTTCAAAAAAGACCCCACCGATCCAGAGCGGCGCGACAGCCGGCTCTGGAGTGCCGCCGCCGCCAAAACCATTGAAGCGGCGTGCCGCGATCAAGTCGGCGCTGTCAGCGAAGAAGCCAAACCCAGCAGCCAGCTCTCGCCCCAACTCTTTGACTTAACGTCGTTGCAGCGTGAAGCCAACGGACGATTTGGTTTTTCAGCCAAGGCCACACTGTCTTTGGCGCAGTCTTTGTACGAGCGCCACAAAGCCTTGACCTACCCCAGAACAGATTCTCGCCATTTGCCTGAAGACTACGTGGCGACGGTCAAAGAAACCATGGCGGCGTTAGCGCTCGGTGACAGCAATGTCGTCAAGGGATTGGCTGTTCACGCCAAAAAAGTTGTGGCTGAAGGCTGGGTCCGACCCAACAAGCGCGTGTTTGATAACAAAAAAGTTTCTGATCACTTTGCCATCATCCCCACGCTACAGGTGCCTAAGGATTTAAGCGAAGCGGAAGCCAAGCTCTATGACTTGGTCGTCAAACGCTTTTTGGCGATTTTCTTTCCAGCGGCTGAATATCGGGTCACGACCCGCATCACGACAGTACAACAGTATCTGTTTCGCACGGATGGCAAAGTGCTGGTCTCGCCCGGTTGGTTGGCCGTTTATGGTCGCGAAACGCAAGAAGACGACGCCATGCTGGTACCCGTCTCGCCCGATGAAAAAGTGCGCACTGAAGACATTGCCAGTAAAGCCTTGGTCACCAAGCCGCCACCACGCTACACCGAAGCCACACTCCTTTCAGCCATGGAAGGAGCCGGCAAGCTCATTGATGATGGCGAGTTACGTGAAGCCATGTCTGAGCGTGGTCTGGGCACACCCGCCACACGTGCCTCGGTGATTGAGGGCTTGTTAAACGAAAGCTACTTACGCCGCGAGGCCCGTGATTTGGTGCCAACCGCCAAAACACGCCAGCTCATGACTCTGCTCAAAGGCTTGGACGTCAAAGAACTGACCTCGCCAGAACTGACCGGTGAGTGGGAGCACAAGCTCAAACAAATCGAACAAGGCCAGCTCGCCCGCGAAGCGTTCATGCAAGAGATCGCGCAGATGACACAAGTCATCGTCAAGCGAGCCAAAGAATACGAGCGCGACACCGTGCCCGGTGATTACGTCACGCTACATACCCATTGCCCCAAGTGTGGGGCCGTGGTCAAAGAGAACTATCGTCGCTACGCCTGCACCGCCTGCGATTTTTCTATAGGCAAGCACCCCGGTGGACGCACGTTTGAGCCGAGCGAAGTCGAGACCTTGTTAAAAGACCGCGAGCTCGGTCCCTTACAGGGCTTCATCAGCAAACTCGGCCGTCCTTTTGCGGCGATTTTGCGCATTGATGGCGACCATCGTTTGGCCTTTGATTTTGGTCAACGCGAAGAAGAGGACACCGAGCCCGTCGACTTCTCGGCCTTAACGCCCATCGGTGCTTGCCCCAAATGCAAATCTCGGGTTTTTGAGCACGGCATGCATTTTGTCTGCGAAAAATCTGTCGGCCCAGAAAAGACCTGCGACTTCCGCACGGGTAAAGTGATCTTGCAGCAAGAGATCAGCGCCGAGCAAGTGGCCAAACTGTTAGCCAGCGGTAAAACCGATTTGCTGGAAAACTTTATTTCAAGCCGAACCAACCGAAAATTCAAGGCCTATTTGTCGGTTGGTGAGGGCGGTAAAGTTGGGTTTGAGTTCGAAGCAAAAACCCCGAGGGCGGGTAAGGTAGCTAACAAGGCAGCGGCTAAAAAAGCCACCAAGGCGGCCTCTAAAACCGCAGCGACCCCTAAGAAGGCCGCCAAAAAGGCGGCTAAGAAGGCTGTTAAGAAAGCTGTCAAAAAAGTCGCCAAGAAAGCGGCCAAGACGGCTGGCACTGATTAAACAACAGGTACGTGAGAAATCCGCCGTTCTCATTTGCCTGTTCCTGTTTGGTTTTATCTGGATCAATTCGTGAGCATTCATCAAACCGTTAAACGCACCACCGTCCCTCAGCTTCGGGCTTGTAAGGGGCAACGCAAAATTGCCTCGCTAACAGCACACAGCAGTGTGTTTGCGAGCTTGCTTGACGAGTACCTTGATTTCATTTTGATTGGGGATTCGACAGCCATGGTGGCCTATGGGCTACCCAACACGCTGTCGTTCACCGTTGAACAAGTTGCTGCCCACACCGCTGCGGTTGTGCGCGGCACCAAACACGCTTGTGTGATCGCTGATATGCCATTTGGTAGTTATCAACGCAGCCCCGAACAAGCCTTTGAAAGTGCGGCTTTTTTGCTCGCACAAGGTGGTGCTGATGCGGTCAAGCTCGAAGGTGGTGAGGTCATGGCACCAACCATTGCTTTTTTGGTACAGCGAGGCATTCCGGTGCTCGCACACGTGGGTCTGATGCCCCAACACGTCAACACCATGGGTGGCTACAAGGCTCAAGGCCTTGATGACGAAACCGCTGCTCAAGTCAAACGCGATGCCATGGCTGTTGCCCAAGCGGGTGCCTTTGGTGTGGTGCTTGAAGGTGTTGCCGAGCAGGTTGCGGCTCAGATCACCGCAGAGATCAACATTCCGACCATTGGCATTGGCGCGTCGGCAGCCTGCGATGGCCAGATTTTAGTCACTGAAGACATGTTGGGTCTTAATGGTGCACAAGTGCCCCGATTTGTTAAACGTTATGCTGACTTGGCCGGTGATGTTAAAAAAGCCGTTGAGCGTTACGCCGACGATGTCCGTGCTGGCTCGTTTCCCGAATCGAGCCATTGCTTTGGCATCAAACCAAAAACCAAATAAGCACCCATGCGTAAGAAACCGACAACACCCATCGTTTGGCACACCGTTAAACAATCGCCCGTGCATGGTTCGGGTGTGTTCGCTCGGCGCAAGATTCCCGCTCGCACGCGCGTTATCGAGTATGACGGCGCCCGTATCAGCCACAAAGAGGCCGACCGACGTCACCCCGCCAACCCAGATGATCCCTTTCACACGTTCTTTTTTGTGGTGAGCTCGGGCAAAGTCATCGATGGCAATGACAATGGCAATGATGCCCGTTGGATCAATCACGCCTGCGACCCCAACTGCGATAGCGAAGAGGGCAAAGGCGGCAAACGGGTTTATATCGTAGCCAAACGCGATATCGCCCGTGGTGAAGAGTTGAATTATGACTATGGCTTGGTCATGGCAGGCAAAATTACCAAGACCCTTCGGTCGCAATACGCCTGCCGCTGTGGCGCTGACAATTGCCGGGGCACCATGTTGGCGCTGCCAGCAAAGAAGTCGCGGAAAGCCAAAAAATAATTCAGGTCAGTCAAAACCTGATGGTGCTCACACCAAGTACCACCAGGCCACTGTCATGGCGATCAACACACCAGCGGTCAGTATTGTTCTGAGTCTAAACACCCAGCGTGGCATGACCTCGGGGTAGCGCGTCACCAAACCCGCATCAAGTGACCACTGCAACAAAAAACCCACTGCCAATATCAAAACCCCCAGGTCGGCTGACACCAACGTGGCCATCCATCCAATTAAGGCTGGCAAGACACTCCAAAGGAACATCGCGGCTTTGGGCGCTGTGGGACCCACCGCCGCAGCCAAGCCCCACCAGATCGCCCCCACGAAGCTTAAAATCACCGCGCCATACGTGATGAAAGCGATTAACGCCAATAGCGGTGGCAAGCCAAATGGCAGCACGCCGGATAAAGCCAATATCCAGAACGGGATGAGGCCAGCCAACCCGGGTAATAAGGCGGCCATCGGTATGGTGGCTTCGTTGGAAGTGGGGGTGGCGGTGGGGGTGGCATTATGCGGCGTCATGTTGAGGGCATTCCAAACGTGTTTTACTGTGGGTTACGAATAGCAAGATCGAATATTCAATCATATGACACCACTGTTGCCACACCAAACGCTTGCTTTTAAAGACGCACGTATTGCGGCACTCGAAGCACTCTTATGCGCCGATGTGACGCAAAAGTGCCAACTCGTTGGCGCCATTGATGGGGCCAGTCCCATTGACACCGCTCGCGCTCTCATTGAATCGCCCCCACTGCCGCACAGCCCCGGTCGTCCCGCGCTTCCGGAGCTGGTGAGTCCTACAGCACTTAAATTGCGCAAGATGTCCACGCCCGAAGGCCGGGCGGTGCTGTTGCATGCACTGGCTCACATTGAGTTCAATGCGATTAACTTGGCGCTCGATGTTGTTTGGCGATTCCCCAACATGCCAACGGCTTTTTATCATGATTGGCTCGTTGTGGCTAAAGAAGAGGCCATGCATTTTGGGTTGCTGCGTGACCGTCTACATGAGCTGAATTATGCGTATGGCGATTTTGTGGCGCACAACGGTTTGTGGGAAATGGCCGCCAAAACCGCCGATGATTTACTGGCTCGTTTGGCGCTGGTGCCTAGAACTTTAGAAGCCCGTGGTTTAGACGCATCGCTACCGATTCGAAACAAATTGGCCAATGCCGGTGATGCGCGCAGCGCCGAAATATTGGATGTGATTTTGCGAGATGAAATTGGCCACGTGGCCATTGGCAATCGCTGGTACCGCTACGTTTGCCAAGCGCGCTCCCTTGATGCCTTTGAGACCTACGAGGTACTCGCCAAGCAATACAACGCCCCAACTTTACGCGGCCCTTTTAATTGGGAAGCGCGCCGCCAAGCCGGGTTTGATGAGCGTGAGCTCGCCCGCTTGGCTGGCTGATCGAACGGATACCCCGACAGCATTAAACCGTTGTGGCGGGGCTTGCTGCCGTCGACGCTGGCATGCCATGGGTTTCAATGTACCGGTTTAACGATGACAGCACGGCTCTAAACGATGCGGTCACGATGTCACGATCAACCCCCACCCCAAAGCCGGTTGGTGCATCACCAATTTTGACCTCAATGTAGCAAGCCGCTTGGGTCTCCGTACCCGTGCCAAGCGCATGTTCGTGATAGTCCATGACGCGAACGGGCAAGTGCAAAGCGTTCACAAACGCTGAAATAGCGCCATCGCCTTGACCCGTCAGCACTTGACGAATGCCGCCCACATCAAACTCGACTTCGATGCTGAACTGCTTGCCTTCACCAGCTTCAGGTTCACCGGTGATGCGGTGCTTGATCAGCTTCCAAGGGGTTTGCTTGGCCAAGTACTCTTGCTCAAAAATCCCGTAGACGTCACGCGCACTGACTTCTTTACCCGTCTCGTCGGTCACCCGTTGGATGGCACGGCTGAATTCAATTTGCAAGCGGCGCGGCAATGCCAAGCCGTGCTCTTGTTCCAGCAAGTACGACACGCCACCCTTACCGGACTGGCTGTTGACACGAATCACGGCATCGTAACTACGCCCCAAATCAGCCGGGTCAATCGGCAAGTAAGGCACTTCCCAAACCGCGTTTGGTTTCTGAACGGCAAACCCTTTTTTGATGGCATCTTGGTGAGACCCCGAAAAGGCGGTAAAAACCAAATCGCCAACGTAGGGATGGCGGGGATGCACGGGCAACTGATTGCAATGTTCAACGCAGCGCCGCACCTCGTCAATATCTGAAAAGTCCAAACCAGGGTGAATGCCTTGTGTGTACAAGTTCAAAGCCAAGGTCACCAAATCAACGTTCCCGGTGCGCTCTCCATTGCCGAACAAGCAGCCTTCCACGCGGTCAGCGCCGGCCATCAAAGCCAGCTCTGCGGCCGCAACCGCCGTGCCGCGGTCGTTGTGGGGGTGCACGCTTATCACCACGCTGTCGCGCTTATCAAGCTTGTTATGCATGAATTCAATTTGGTCGGCATACATATTGGGCGTGGTGGCCTCAATGGTGGCAGGCAAGTTGAAAACGATTTTTTTCTCAGGCGTGGGCTGCCAGACAGCCGTGACGGCATTGCACACATCCAAAGCCAATTCTGGCTCAGTGGTGCTGAACACCTCAGGCGAGTATTCGTAAAACCAATCGGTCTGTGGGTGCTTTTGCATACACGCCATGACGTGGCGTGTGCCTTCGACTGCGACCGCCATGACTTCTTGCTTAGACATGTTGAAGACAATTTTTCTGAAGGCCGGTGCACAGGCGTTATAGAGATGAATCATGGCTTTCTTAGCACCCGCGGCGGACTCGACCGTGCGTTCAATCAACTCTGGGCGCGCCTGCGTCAAGGCGATGATGGTGACATCGTCAGGTATGCGGTTTTCGTCGACCAGCTTGCGCACAAAATCAAAGTCGGTTTGTGACGCCGATGGAAAACCAACCTCAATTTCTTTGAGCCCGATTTTGATGAGCAATTCAAAAAACTGCAGCTTGCGCTCAATGCTCATGGGCTCAATCAGTGATTGATTGCCGTCGCGCAAGTCTGTGCTCATCCAAATGGGCGGGTGAGTGATGCGCTGACTCGGCCACGTGCGCTCGGCGAAGTCTCGCTCAAAGGGCTTAAATGGGACGTATTTTGTCGATGGATTGGCAAGCATTTTTAACCTCTTAAAGCCTTCTGTTGAAGGCACTATTTTTTGTTTAATCTTTATCGGTGCTGACTCGCGCGCGCTAAACTCTCGCGGCTTTGGGTGTGGCTAAGTGGGTTGCCGGACAGCCACAGGGCGCTAGGCCCGGCAACCGATCGGTAGTAGTAGGGACAGACGGCCGAGCGTGTTTGCTGGCAGATCAATGGCGCGAAAACTCGCCGCGACGGGTGTCGCTGTGCCATTGTTCGTAAATTTTCTGTCACCGTTCATGGATTAAGAAGAACACATAACCGGGGTTTTTGCAAGCCATCGTTGGTGCTTAATGTTTTGACGTCAGCGTTGGTATTGCATCGTCTGTTCGCTCTGGTGCTGCTTTTAATTCAGGCTCTCGCTTGGGCTCGGGATTTGGCGTAACTGGCTCTGTCTGTGGCTCTGTTCGATGCGCGGGTTTGGCCGCTATCGCCTCTTCAAGCGCGCGATGCTGGGCGCGTGCCATGGCGAGCTTGCGAACGCGGCCTGAGCGGATTTGATCACGTACGCGTCGTAAATCACCAACAGTCACCGGCCCTTCTTCATGAAGCCAGACCCATTTGAAAACATCAACGCCGTCAACTGAAAGGTTTTGAGCCAGGTCCTGCACAACGGAGACCGAAACAATCGATGCCCGCCCCTGCCGCACACTAGCCTTAAGCCAAGTTCGCAAGACAGAAAGTACAATGAGTGAGAGTATGACGATGATGCCAATCCAGAGGTATGGATTGAATCGCGTCATAAAGCTCACAACCTGTTCGCCTAGCGGCTCTAGGCCGTCATAGCGAATCAGATTACCGAAGGTCATAATCTGTTTTGCAAGCCAGATCCAAATAAACACTGTGGCGGCAACAATGCCAGAGCGCCACAACCATTTGGGGAGGCAAAGTTTACGAAGTGCGGCGCTCAAGACTCGAACGTCGCTCTCTGGGGTTAGGCTGTCAGTATTTTTAGGCATAAGCGATATTTTAAGCATGTCACGGCAAAGTATTGGAATTCGTTTTGGTCAGCACTTGGCGCTGACTCCTGCTTTGCAACAATCCATCAAGTTGTTGCAACTGTCTTCGCTCGACCTCGAGGCCGAGGTGGCCCGTGCACTCGATGAAAACCCCATGCTTGAGGGTGAAGTCACCGACCTTTCTTCGCCTGAAGCCGGTGCGCAGCCCACCGTTCAAACCATTGCGGCACAAGATGTGCCACGCCCTCAGGCCGAGCAAATGGCTCGCGGCAGTCAGCACCACCGTGACGATGAAACCGGTGACCGACCCGAAAGCGCAGCCACAGAGTCTTTACGAGAGCATTTGCTTGGGCAACTCGGCACCACCCGCGCCAGTGCTCGAGATGCCGCGCTGGTGGGCCTGTTGATTGAAGACTTAAACGATGATGGCTTTTTAGAGTCAAGCTTGGCAGACATTCAAGCCATGCTCGAACCAGCATTAGATGTCGAGCTCGATGAGTTACAGGCCGCACTTTCCTTGTTGCAATCGTTTGATCCGGTCGGGGTGGGTGCGCGAGACTTGGCGCAAAGCCTGTGCTTACAACTGCAACGGCCTGATTTTGAGTGTCTACCAGCGTTGCGTGACCCTGTCATTCTCAAGGCTGCCCAAGTCATTTGCGAGCAGCACCTTGATGTGCTCGCCTCGGGCAACATGAACCGCCTTAAAGAATTGCTTGACTGCACCACCGAAACTTTGCAATTAGCACACACTTGTATCTTGCACCTGAACCCGCGCCCGGCTAGCCAATGGACCAGACCCGCCGCTGATTTTGCGGTACCTGACGTGGTGGTACGCAAACAACGTGGGGTCTGGCAAGCCACACTCAATGATGCGGTTGTGCCGAAGCTCAAGGTCAACACCGTTTATGCCCAAGCGTTGGGCAGCCCCAGGGGCAGCGAATACGCCGCCTTGCATGATCAAGTGCAACAGGCCCGATGGTTAATTCGTAACTTGGCGCAACGCTTTGACACCATCTTGCGGGTCTCGCAGGCCATCGTGACGCACCAGCAACTGTTTTTTGATGAGGGCTGGGGTGCCTTGCGGCCCCTGACATTACGCGATATCGCTGGTGAGCTCGGACTACACGAATCAACGGTTTCTCGCGCCACTACCCAAAAGTTCATGCTCACCCCCTTTGGCACACTGGAGTTAAAGCGGTTTTTTGGGGCGGGCTTAGCCACAGAAGGTGGTGAGGCCACCTCATCGACGGCAGTGCAGACGCGAATCAAAGCGCTCATTGATGGCGAAGACCGCTTAAAGCCACTTTCTGATGGTCAACTGGCCAAGTTGCTTGATGGGGAAGGGGTGTCGATTGCTCGACGCACCGTGGCCAAATATCGCGAACTGATGCGTATACCAACGGCTTCTTTGCGCAAATCACACGCACACGGTCAACGCATCACGTCTTGAGCATTGTCAAAACCCGTTCATTTCTTTGCCAATTGGCGCGACTACCAGCTGTTGGGTGAGGGACAATTCTCGTCTTTCCCCCAAGCTTTGTTGGGCTCACAAAACTTTTTACGGGCTCGCTCAATGCAGTTGGGTCGCGAGAAGAACCCCACACTGCTACATGCGTTGATGGCTTGGCTTAATTGCCCACGCCAATCAGCGTCAGTTGGTGTGGGCACCGCTTTCAAAGGCGCTGTTGCCACGGCTTGGGGTGGGGGAGCCGCTGGTTGAGTCGCTGTCACGTCAATGGTTGCCACATCACTTGGGCCTTGCGCCAGGCCTTGTCCCGCCGAACTCAACATGTCTGAAACCGTAAACGACTGATCGCCTCGGGCCAAAACCACCATTGGATCAAGAACCGTATCAAACAAAGAAACACCTTGAACCTGCCAATCAGCGGCCAACGGCAGTGGCGGCACGCCCATGCCACCATCAATCAACGGCTGGGGTGCAACATTGGACAGCGGCCGACCCGCGCTATCGAGCACCACTGCTGGTCGCTGACCCGTGTTGGTTCTGGCCTCAGCTGACACGCCAGGCGATTGGTCAACCAACCAATTGCCCAGGGCGAGGCCACCCATGGCAGAACCTGCCATCACCAGCACCACAAAACCGATTAAGACGCGCCAAGACATGTTGTGATCTTCAAAATCCTGTCATTCGCCCGCAGGCGTTTTACTCAAACACCATACCACCGTGCTCGCGCATGGTGTGAAACTGTACCGATGGGTAGCGCTCTTGTACAACCCGCAACTGGGCCGGGGAGCTGGCCAAAAAAGCGGCCGCCTCAACCACATCATAAGCAATCTGTGCCGCGTTGGTCTCTAAAAACTGTCGTAATACTTTGGCGTCATCCGATGTCACCCAGCGCGCCAAGGTGAAGCGCGAAGGCATCATGCGTGCCGCCACCCCATATTCGCTTTGCAAGCGATGTGCCACGACCTCAAACTGCAGGGCACCCACGGCACCAAGCAGCATCGCACCGCCAGCTGCCACTGGCCGAAACACTTGGATCGCCCCTTCCTCGCCGAGTTGGGTTAAACCAATACGCAATTGCTTGGTGCGCAAGGGGTCAGCGACTTCGACCGCCTGAAACAGCTCGGGCGCAAAGAATGGCAACCCCTTAAAGTGCAGGGTTTCGGACTCGGTCAGTACGTCGCCTAAATGCAACACCCCGTGGTTAGGGATACCGATCACATCACCGGCAAACGCTTCATCGACCAACTCCCGTCTCTGTGACAAAAAAGACACCACGTTATTGGGCCTGATTTCTTTTTTGCTGCGACTGACTTTCAGCCGCATCCCACGGGTAAAGCGACCCGAGCTGACCCGTACAAAAGCGACGCGATCGCGGTGGGCGGGGTCCATGTTGGCCTGTACTTTAAAAACAACACCCGTGAACTTGGGCTCATCGGGTTGAACTTCACGCTCAACCGCTGGGCGTGGGCCCGGCGGTGGCGCATAACGTACCAAGGCATCGAGCACTTCTTGCACACCAAAGTTGTTAATCGCCGACCCAAAAAATACCGGTGTCTGGCGGCCCGCTAAAAAGGCTTGGTGATCAAACGCTGGCGCTGCCTCTTTGATCAACGCAATTTCTTCGCGGGCTTGGGCAAAAGTGTCAGGAAAGCGCTTGGCAATCTCTGGGTTGTCTAAGCCATCAATGAAGTCGTCTGCATCGGTGCCACGTCGGGCTTGGCCAGACTTAAATAAGCGCATCCGATCGTTGGGGATATCAAAAACCCCACCAAACGAGCGTCCCATGCCCACCGGCCATGAAAATGGCACGGCATCCATGCCCAAGTGCGACTCCACTTCAGCCAACACATCCAAAGGGGGTTGGACCTCTCGATCAAGTTTGTTGATGAATGTGATGATTGGGGTGTTTCGCGCCCGACAAACCTCTAACAATCGGATCGTTTGCGGCTCAACACCATTGGCCGCGTCGATCACCATGAGCGCCGCATCGACCGCTGTCAACACGCGATACGTGTCTTCCGAGAAGTCTTGGTGGCCTGGCGTGTCAAGCAGGTTAATGACGCAATCCTTGTATTCCATTTGCATCACCGAAGAGGCCACGGAAATACCGCGTTGTTTTTCGATTTCCATCCAGTCAGAGGCCGCGTGCCGAGACGCTTTACGCGCCTTGACACTGCCGGCGATCTGGATCGCACCCGCAAAAAGGAGGATTTTTTCAGTCAGGGTTGTTTTACCAGCATCCGGGTGAGAGATGATGGCAAATGTTCGCCTTCGGGCGACTTCTTCTGGAATGGATAATTGGCTCATGCGTTTAAGCGCCTGGATTTATGCAACTTTTCTGGGGTTGGGTCGTGCGGTCGGACG
>CALBEY010000060.1 GCA_937888805.1 uncultured Burkholderiaceae bacterium | reverse complement strand
TGTTGGCGCCGGTTGAATACTGACCACCTGTGCCGGTTGAATATTGACTAGGGGCTTTTGTTGACTTGAATGCAGTCAACTGTGGATAACTATACCTGTTTAACGGTTTTAGTTGTCCCTTTTTATTAACTGGCAGACTGCGTAGGGCAACGCCCGAAGCGGTGTGCCGTAGTTAACGTTTTACGCGATAAACCCGTCCTCTTTGAGATCTCGCTGATTGATAATTTGTCGCGCATCTTCATGCGCCTGACCTTGCCCAACATGTCCATGGTGATCACCTCAGCTCCCTGCTTAATAAGTAAGCAGGTCGATTGAACACCCTGGTCAATTTTCAGTCGGTACAACCCTTAAAAACTGGTCAATTTTCGGTCGGCGTCAACACCTTAGGCTCCCGAGGCGTTCCGTTTTTTTAGCTTTTGAATGAGAAAGTCTGAGGCTCGCAGGCTTAACGCGGCAATCGTCAATGTGGGGTTAGCCGTCCCACCGGTTGGGAATACACTTGATCCAATAATCATGAGATTTTTATGGTCGTGGCTAACTAAGTTACGGTCAACAACCGATGTTTTTTCATCATTGCCCATGCGGGCTGTTCCCATGATGTGACCAGCGCCTTGAAACGCTCGTTTGTGTTGAACCTTAGTTGCTTGAAGATGGTTAAATATTTCCGAATGAGTCAGCTGAGCAGCTTGCAGACCTTTTTGCACATACTCGTCAACACGATAGTGAAGTTTGGGCCGAGGTATTCCATACATGTCGAGCGCTGCTGGGTCTAATGAGACACGATTCTCTGGGTCAGGCAATTGCTCCATCAATGATGCCAAGCGGATATGACGTGACGTTTGATCAGCAATAGCTTGATCTAAGGCATCGCCGCTCAATCCTGAAAGTGCAAAGTCTTGAGCGGTTGATATCGGGCCTCCGGTGGGCCATCCCCAACCGTCGTTGCCAATTTCAATCCGAAATGCAGCTCGATCTTTGCGAAACATGCCGTCACGAACGTTTTCAATGCCTGAAGTCGATAACGGTCCTCGGTAGGGATAAACCGGTTCATGTGACAGTGCCCATGAAAGCTGGGCTGGATGATCCATCAGGTTTCGACCAACCTGGTCTGATCGGTTTGCGACGCCATTAGGCTGTTGTGTCGATCGGGACGCCAGTAACAGGCGAGGTGTTTCAATGGCATGACACGCCAAGATGACTTGCTTTGCTTTAATCAGCCCCTGCGTGTTGTCCCAACGCTTGAATCGGACCGCTTCAATGTTTTGGTTGTTATCGACAATCAACTGCACCGCTGTCGCTTTAGTCAGCAACGTCGCGCCTGCCGCAACGGCTTTATTTATATGAACAGTGGCATCGTACTTCGCTTGAATAGGGCAGACAGGTATGCAGCTGCCACTGCCACAGCACGGAGGGCGACCATCTCTGACCACAGTGTTACGCGCTTGGGGCGTAGCCGTCACGTGATAGCGAGTATTCGTTAGCGCATTGACGAATTTTTGATCGCAGTAGGACTGCCCAACTGCTGGCATCGGGTAAGACTGCGAGCGCGCCGAACCTTGATCTTGCGCACTCTGTCCAGACACGCCAAGCTCATACTCAGCTTGCGTGTAGTAGGGTTCTAGGTCTGAATACGTGATGGGCCAATCGACACCGCGGCCAAATAGTGTCTGCGTCTTAAAGTCACTTGGGATTAGCCGAATAGCAGTACCCAGCCAATGCCATGTTGTGCCGCCCAATACCTTCAGATACGTACTCTTAAATACGTCTGGACCGGCTTGGACATACCACTGGTTTGGCTGATCTGTGCGAGGAAACATGGCCTGTTCAGTCTGCATGTAGGCAGACTCTGGCACCTTGATAACAGCGTTTTGAAACATGTTGACGGCTTGAGCACGATCGATAGACTGACCGGCCTCGAGCAGTAAAACCTGAATACCGCTTTTTGCTAATCGATACGCCATCAGTGCACCTGATATGCCCGCACCAACAACGACAACTTCGACACTGACCGTATCTTTCAAAGGCTATTCTCTCAAGATGTGGGTGGCAACGACCAGTAATTGATAGGTCCGCCACAATTGCCCAATGGGTGTAAGAAGGTTGCAACGTCCCACAAAAGTGCTTTGTCGTAAGTCATGACCTCAGGCCCATGGCGCGTCATCATGACACCGCTATACCATGTTGCGACAATTTCTCTACCGAGCTCGGGATCGACTGCAGGATTGACCAGCAGGGCCTTGAGCCGATCGACAAGTCCTCGCTGCGCGTAGGCATCTAGCAACTTTTGAGCAGTTGCTTCAAGGAATTGCTCGGGTGATTTGCCAGTGAGCTTGGCCGATAGCGCAACCATATCGATCACGCTGAAGTGGCTAGCAGAACACCAATTGGGCACCGATACGGCTACCCCAGCAAGCCCGACAAGGAGTTGCCGGCGGCGGCTTTGGTATCGATGGATTGAAGAGATACGCACCATGCTCACGGCACGTTCACGGACTTCTGGGGCAAACTTCGATGATTTCTTCATGACTACATTCTCTCAGGAAATGAAGCCTCCTCCAAATCCAGGGCGATTCACCGACCAACGTTACCGCGAACGAGCCCAATCGAGTCGAAATGCTCGTCGTGTCGA
>CALBEY010000059.1 GCA_937888805.1 uncultured Burkholderiaceae bacterium | reverse complement strand
GAAGACTGGGGGTTTTGCCCGGTGATAAGCTGCCCATCACGGATAGCGAACGGTGCCCAGTTGGCGGCGCCTTCGAAATGACCCCCAAGCTCACGCAATCTCGTTTCAAGCATAAATGGCACGACGCTGTCCAAGCCTACCTCAATTTCCTCGGCGTCTGTGAAAGCGCTAACACGCAAATCTTTGACGATGGATTGACCATCAGGGCGCTTGGCGGTGACCAGTCCCGCCGCGCCGTGGCAAACGGAGGCGATCAATTTCTTGGCATGATAGGCGGCTTCGACAGCCCGGGTGACACCAACATCGGTGGGTAAGTCCCACATGGCGCCATGGCCGCCAGGCAAGAATATCGCGTCAAACTTTGCGCCGTCTAGATCAGCGACTTTGGCCGTTGTTTGCATCAAAGCGGCGAGTTCGGTATCGGCTAAAAAGCGTTCGACGATTGCCTCATTTTCACCTTTGGGCTTGACGCTGCCGGGATCCAAAGGAATCGGGCCACCCATTGGTGAGGCCAGCACAACGTGAGCACCGGCATCGACCAAAGCGTAGTAAGGCAGGGCAAGTTCTTCTGCCCAAAAACCCGTTAATTTATCGGTGTCACCAAGCCGAGCATTGGAGGTGACGATCATTAATATTTGAGATGGCATGTGTTTTTCCAAAAATGTGACTGGTCATGGTAGGCCATTTACTGGATTAAACGCCTTTGCAGCCCAACGGCACGGGGTCTTTGCATTTGGGTTCGTCACAGCGCACAAAAGCGACGACACTTGGTGCACAAAGACAGAAGCCAATCTGATCCTTCATAAAAACTAACCAAATGCGCCACCTTGCCGCTGTGCCACAATCAGTCATTGCCATTAATTAGATGATTAATGGTGGGTTAATGAGTCGACCCCAACATGACTCCCTCTGATTTAATGGGTTCTGACAGCATGCCTATTTCAATGATTGATTCCGCTATTTTTAAGGACATGTTCGGTACTGCTGCGATGCGAGCTGTGTTTGACGATGCCGCGACTTTGCGACGCTACACCGACACCGAAATCGCCTTAGCAAAAGTCCAGGGTGAACTTGGGATTATTCCGAAGGCTGCCGCCGCTGCCATTATCAGCAAAGCAGACTCGAGCAAGCTTGACATGGTTGAGCTCAAGCGAGAGACAGAAATTGTGGGTTACCCGATTTTGCCACTGGTGCATCAAATTGCAAAAATGTGTGGACCTGAAGGTGAGTACTTGCATTGGGGTGCGACCACCCAAGATATTATGGACACGGCAACTGTTCTTCAAGTGCGTGATGGATTGGCGATTATCGAGCGTGACCTTGACGAGCTTGATGCCATTTTGGATGCGTTGTCATTGCAGTATCGCGACACACCAATGGCGGGTCGGACACACCTGCAGCATGCACTTCCCATCACGTTTGGTTACAAAGCGGCCGTTTGGTTGCTGATGGTCAGACGACACCGTGAGCGGATGGCACAACTTAAGCCACGTGTTTTGATTGGTCAGTTTGGTGGTGCGGCCGGTACGCTTGCATCGTTAGGTGATCAAGGGCTAGCCGTACAAGAGGCTCTCATGGCTGAACTCAAACTTGGCGTAGCGCCAGTGACCTGGCATGTGGCTCGAGATGGTCTGGTTGAATCGATTCAATTTCTGGCACTTGTCACCGGTTCACTCGGTAAGATTGCGCTGGATATTATGTTGATGATGGCCAATGAGCTCGGTGAAGCCTTTGAGCCGTTTGTCAAAGGTCGAGGCGCCTCAAGCACCATGCCGCAAAAACGCAATCCCATTTCTTGTGAGTTGATGCTCGGCGCCTCAAAGTCAGTGCGCCAGCACGCAGGGCTTGCCTTGGACGCCATGGTGCAAGACTTTGAGCGCGCAACTGGCCCTTGGCACATTGAGTGGTCAGCGATTCCAGAGTCCTTTATCTTGAGTGCTGGCGCCTTAAATCAAGCGAAGTTCATGTTGAGGGGCTTGGAGGTGGACACGGTTCGCATGCTAAAAAACCTTGATCTTTCTGGTGGCCTGATTGTTGCGGAGGCTGTGATGATGGGATTGGCGCCACATATTGGCCGTCAGACTGCGCATGATCTGGTGTATGACGCCTGCCGTTTGGCATCAAGCAAGGGCTTAAGATTGGCTGAAGTCTTGTATGAGGATGAAATCGTAAGCGCCAAACTTGATCGCTCACAAATTGATCATCTTTGCGATCCCGCCAATTATCTCGGTGCAGCGCCTCAAATGGTCGATCAAATGCGTGCTTGGCATAAGCCTGAATAATGGGCTTGACTTTATTCAGTGAGCGCAGAACGATGGTGTGCAACGGTGAACGCAAACGAAAGCCAGACCACCCATGCCATGACGACAAAACCGGGTTTCAGCAACAGGCAAGGTACGAAACCTCAAAATAGTTTGTTAGGGGGCTGTCGTTTTGGCTCTTGCCGCCTGTAATTTCCTGTAGCTGTCAAGCAAGCGCTGATGCCGTTCAAGCCCCTCTAATTGAGGGCTGATTGGCGTGAGGCCGTAGAATTTGACCGTACCGTCAATAGACCCCAAGACGGCACCCATTCTTTCATCGCTAAACATCCGGCGCAAATTGACGGTGTAGTCATCGAGCACAAGATCGTCATCAAGCAAAATTTCGAGAACGGCACTGACGGCCTGATAGAACAAACGACGATCAACGGTGTTGTCGTTGTACTGCAGAAAAGCACTCACCAGATCTTGGGCTTGATCAAACCGATGCAAGGCAAGTTGAATCAACAGTTTTAACTCAAGCACAGTCAGCTGACCCCAAGGTGTGTTTTCATCAAACTCGATGCCGATCAAGGTCGCGATGTCGCTGTAATCGTCAAGTTCGTTGTTTTCTAAACGCTCAAAAAGATCGCTAAGCTCTTCATCATTTAATTGAAACAAGTTCAAGATGTCAGCACGGAACAGCAACGCCTTGTTGGTGTTGTCCCAAATCAGGTCGTCTATGGGGTAAATCTCAGAATAGCCCGGCACCAAAATTCGACAAGCCACGGCGCCAAGTTCGTCGTAGACCGCCATATAAGTCTCTTTACCCATGGCTTTGAGGATGCCGAACAAAGCGTGGGCTTCTTTGACATTGGCGTTCTCACCACCGCAGGAAAAATCCCAATGAACAAACTCAAAGTCAGCTTTGGTGCTGAAAAAGCGCCACGAGACGATGCCGCTCGAATCAATGAAGTGTTCAACAAAGTTGTTGGATTCAGTCACGACTTCGCTGGTAAACGTGGGAGGAGGTAGGTCATTGAGACCTTCAAAGCTGCGACCTTGAAGCAGCTCTGTCAGGCTTCTTTCGAGCGCCACCTCAAAGCTTGGGTGTGCCCCAAAGGAAGCGAAGACACCACCGGTTCTTGGGTTCATTAGCGTCACACACATCACGGGATAAAGACCACCGAGCGAGGCGTCCTTCACCAAAACCGGGTAGCCCTGCGCTTGGAGCGCTTCGATGCCGGCAAGGATGCGGGGGTACTTTTGAATAATGGCCAGGGGTACGTCGGGCAACGCCATTTCACCTTCAATGCTTTCTCGCTTCACGGCCCGTTCAAAAATCTCAGAAAGGCACTGCACTTGTGCTTCGGCCAAGGTATTGCCTGCACTCATGCCGTTGCTGACATAGAGGTTTTCTATTAAGTTAGAAGGAAAGTAGACCGTTTCGCCATCGGATTGACGCACATACGGCAAGGCACAAATGCCACGGTCGATATTGCCGGAGTTGGTATCGATCAGATGCGAACCAAGCAGTTCGCCATCGGGATTAAAAATAGCCCGGCAATAGTCGTCCAAGATTTCAGTTGGTAGCGAGTCACCAGGCCCCGGCTTGAACCAACGCTCGCTGGGGTAATGAACAAATGCGCCATTGGCGATGTCTTCACCCCAATAGGCGCCGGCGTAAAAATGGTTGTTGCTCAACCGCTCGATGTATTCCCCAAGGGCCGATGCCAAGGCGCTTTCTTTGGTTGACCCTTTGCCGTTGGTAAAACACATGGGCGAGTGGGCATCACGGATATGCAGGGACCACACATTGGGGATGAGATTGCGCCACGAAGCAATTTCAATCTTGATACCGAGGTTTGCCAATAAGCGGGACATGTTGGCGATCGTCTGCTCAAGCGGCAGATCTTTGCCAGCAATAAAAGTATTCACGCTTGGGTCGGATTGAAGCGATAGCAGGGCTTGCGCGTCAGCGTCTAAGTCAGTGACTTCTTCAATCAGAAACTCAGGACCCGCTTGAACCACTTTTTTAACCGTGCAGCGCTCAATCGAACGTCTGATGCCTTGGCGGTCGTGGGCTGAAATGTGTTCTGGTAGTTCAACCTGAATTTTAAAAATTTGTTGGTAACGGTTTTCTGGGTCAACGATATTGTTTTGCGATAAGCGAATGTTTTCAGTCGGTATGTTGCGAGTATCGCAATACAACTTCACAAAGTAGGCTGCGCATAAGGCAGATGAAGCCAGAAAGTAATCGAAAGGGCCTGGTGCCGACCCATCGCCTTTGTATCGAATGGGTTGATCAGAGACAACCGTGAAGTCGTCGAACTTGGCTTCGAGCCGAAGCTTGTCGAGAAAATTAACCTTAATTTCCATGAAAACAATCCAGAAAATACCGCTAAAACAGAGGCCACGCCTGACGGGTTGTGCACGTGTTGCCACCAACAAGCACGAGTGTAAGTCGTAATGTACAAAACCTTGGGGTGGGTAAGTTGGGGGTTGCTGTGGGTTTCCCCTTTGCTCAACCAAAACCACTTAACTTTCTGCGAGTAACGCTGTAGTTTATGTGTGAGACGCAAAGTGAATTCAATATCGGCACACCAGCACTGTTAAGGAGCGAGACCATGGGTCAACCTGTGTGGCTAGAAGTGGCTTTAAATGGCGCTTGGACGCGCTCGCGCCAGCCGCTTATTCCCGTCTCACCAGAGGAAATAATTGCGCAAGGGATTGCTTGTGCCAAAGCCGGTGCATCGATTCTTCACTACCACGCGTATGACTCCCTAACGGGTCAGCAGACTTCGGCGGTCGATGTCAATGTCCGGATCATTGAAGGCATAAAGTCCAAGGTTGATGTGATCGTCTACCCCGCCATCACAGGTCTGAGCGCGTTGCAAGCGTTGACGCCTGAGGCGGGACAGATGCGCTATGAGACAAACAGCACGCTCGCTGATTTTGGCTTGATGGAGTGGATGGTGGTTGACCCAGGCACGGTGAACATGAGCCCCTTGGCCGACTCGCTGCAAACCGGTGGGCCACAGGGACACCTGTACGTCATGACCGAGCCGGCCATCGCGCATGGCTTGAAATTAGCGCAACAAAAAAATATCCGCCCGAGCTACGCCATTTACGAGCCGGGCTTCTTGCGATTGGGCGCTGCTTTGGCGCAGCGACACGCTTGCCTGACGCCTATTTATCGCTTGATGTTTTCTGATCAGTTCTCATTCAGCTTCCCGCCATCGCAGCGAGCGATTGAGATCTATCATCGCTATCTCCAAGAGCTTGCTCCCGAGGCATCTTGGATGGTGGCTGGTCTTGGGTTTGACCCGAGTCAATGGGTCGTGCCCACCATCGAGCTCGGCGGCCACGTCAGGGTTGGCCTAGAAGACGCTATTCTCGGTATAGACCAGTCAAATGTGGCGCAGGCCGAAGCCGCTGCCCAACAGATTATCAATTCAGGCCACGACTTGGCGAGTGCGCAGCAAGTCAGAGACCATTTGGCGATTCGCGAAGTCCGATAATTCTAAGCTTGGGTAGAACCCACGAGGCAAAAAAGGGCAACCAAGTTTGGATGCCCTTTTTGTTGGTGCCGCCAATACGAGATCAGTCGACTTTCACGCCTGCGGACTTAACCAGAGCGAGCCAGAACTTTTCGTTTTTGGCGAGGAACTTAACAAAGTCCTCTTGTGATTTGGATACAGATACTTCTGTACCTCGACGCTCAAGCGCTTTGGCCACTGATGGTTCAGCCATTGCCTTTTGGGCTGCATCATAGATCACTTTAACGACCGCATCGGGTGTGCCACCGGGGACAAAAATGCCGTACCAAAAGTCTATTTCGAATTCAGGGACACCGGCCTCTTTCATGCCTGGGATACCTTTAAAGAGAGGCGAGGCCTCAGGCGCGCTAATTCCCAAAGCAACCAGATTGCCACCGGCGACTTGTGGCAAGACTGAAGGCGGGGTGCCAAAGGTTACCTGGGTATCACCTGCCACAACCGATTGGATCGCTGGCGCGCCACCCTTGAAGGGGATGTGTTGCATCTGTACACCAGCGACCTGGCTAAATAACGCAGCACCAAGGTGTGGTGCCGAGCCGTTACCAGATGAGGCGAAGTTCAGCGTACCTGGCGACGCCTTTGCCAAAGTAATCAACTCTTGCACTGACTTTACGCCGAGCTTTGGATTGACGGCAATGATTAAAGGCGAGGAAGTGATTTTAGTTACTGGTGTCAGATCGCTCGCTTTGTAGCGTAGTTTTGGATTGATCGCTGGATTGACTGAAATACCGCTTGGGCTGGCAATAAGGATAGTGTAGCCATCAGGCGAGGCTTTGGTCACCATGTCCACGGCGATACTGGAGCCAGCGCCTGCTTTGTTTTCCACAATAACCGGTTGGCCGAGGGCCTTGGCCAAGGGCTCACTGATCGATCGGGCAACCGCGTCAGCCGCACCGCCTGGGGCAAAGCCGACGACCAGTCGGATGGGGCGATCTGGATATTTGGCTTGGGCAACCATCCCCTGCGAAAAAACACCCAGCGCCAATGCGGCTAGGATAAGTTTGCTTTTCTTCATGATGTAAAAGTCTCCAAGTGAGTCAAAGCTAAAAAATAGGCATTTCAGGCAGGACCTGCCAAAACGATTTTGCCAATATGTTCGCCGGCTTCCATCATATTCTTAGCCTGCATCAACTCGCCGAACGGTAGCACGCGGTCGACCAGTGTGGGAATTTTTCCTTGTTTAATCAGCGGTAGTATTTGTTGTTTGAATAAGGGCACGTGCTCTGCTTTTTGATCTGCTGAGCGTTTTTTATTGGAAACACCAAACAAGGTTAGGCGCTTCGTATGGAGCGCTTGCAGGTCAATGCCGGCTGTCAACGTATTGTCGACGTAGCCTACCATTGCCAAGCGTCCTTCAAATCCCATGCAACGAATGCACTCGGCAAAGACGGTGCCACCGACAGTGTTGATGACCAAGTTAACGCCTTGACCCTCGGTTGTTGCCATGACGGTGTCATAAAAATCAGGTTTACGGGTGCAAATGCCGACGTCAAGACCCAAATTCGCAAGCTGATCGAGTTTGGCCTGCGAACCAGAGGTGCCAATAACATTGGCACCAAGCGCTTTGGCCATGGTCAGGGCACAGACGCCAACGCCAGAGCTAACCCCCATAATCAGCACCCATTGGCCCGCCTGGACACGGCCTTGAAGCACCAGCATGTCGTGAACAACCAGAGAGGTTAAGGCCACGCCAGCGGCATGTTCCCACGTTAAGTTGGTTGGTTTAGGCATGGCTTCGCGACCATGCATCAACACGTACTCAGAAAACCCGCCCGTACACCGGCCAAAGACAGCGTCTCCTGGCTTAAATGCCGTGATGTTGGCGCCGCAATGCATGACTTCACCAGCTGCCTCTAAGCCAATCGGTCTAGGGCCACCGCCCTTATGCAGGCCGTGTCCTAGAATAAATTCACCACGATTGAGTCCGGCCGCATGTACGCGTACCAGGATTTGATCTGGCCCCGGTTCAGGTGTTGGCTTTTCTTGCAGCGCAATGAGCGCTTTGCCATTGATCACATCCATGGTGTAAGACTTCATTTAATCTCCACAGTTTTTGTTTGGGTAACTTATCAGTAATGACCGTCGCACAATTAGATCAACCCGGACAGCAAAACCCTAATTGGCGAAGTATATCGATCGGCACTGAATTTAAAAATAAAAAAATTATCCGCTTCGATTTGCAGTCGATTGGTCTGTAAGCCAGCGAATATCTCTATGCAAGCAACCTTTTAAATCCACTTCCCTAAGTGTGCCGTTTTGGTTAGTTTGCAATCGTAGACCCATGCCGATGAGATCTAATAAAGCGACCATCGCTGTATCTGTTTTCTGTTCAGTGAAGCACGAGATTTTTTACCTCAACCCTATTAATCTGGCACTGCCCGAATTAGAGTGTGTGTTTTCTAAATAATGAAGATACCGCCAACACATAAAAGCTTCATGCTAAAAAAAGAGTTTATTAATGCTACAAATATCCAAATTGCAAGTCAGTCTTCATTCTGAAGTAAATAATAAAGTCGTGATCTTAGCGATTTCTGCAGTCTGACTTTGAGAGAATTGATCATGCAGCGACTGTCGTATTGGTGTTTTTCACTTTTTGCCATGGTCGTATTTGTGGCCAGCGCTGGTATCACGCACGCTCAGGCGACGGCGCAGCAAGGCGGTACTCAACCGCTTGACGCTGTAGTACAGGTGCCTACCGCTTCGACCCAAACCCAAGCGTTAAGTCCAGCCCAGTCTCGCACGGAGCTCAGGGCTGGGTGGTATCGCTGGGACCCTTACCAATATCAAATGACCAAAAACGAAATTACTCGACTGACGGGCTTGGATGTTGAGTTGCTACGCGCCATTTTTGCAAAAATGGGCTACTCATTGGTTTTTGATGAAGTGAATTGGAAACAGCATCAAGATGACGTCTCTAACGGGGTTCGAGACATTGCAGCGGGTGCTTTTTTTAGCGAAGAGCGTAGTCAATATGCCTATTACTCAGATGCTTATCGTACCGAGAAGGACGTCATTTACGTCCGGACTGCCGATGCACCACTCTACGATTTCAAGACGAAGACGCAGTGGATTAACTTGCTTCAAACGCAGAATATAAGGTTAGGCGTGATAGACGGATTTTTCTACGGTACAGACATGATGTCTTTTATCGAAGATCCTGCCAACGCGGCGCGCATTGTTCGTGTCTCAACGGATGATGAAAACTTTGCAAATTTGTTGGATAACAAAGTCGACGCCATTGCGATCGATGAATTGGTTGGTGAGACTTTGGTTTGGCGCAATGACTGGGCTAAGGCAGCGCGACAAATCGGTACGCCCATTTTTTCAGGTGGTATTCACGTTATTTTCAGCAAAGCGACCACGACACCAGAGTTGGTGGCTTCTTTTAACCAAAGCTTAAAGCAGCTTCGTGAGTCAGGGGAATACAAATATATCGTTAAAGAGTATTTACTGCCTGTTTTATTGGGTGTAACTGCGGGTCAATGGTGGTTTTTTGCAATTGACGTTATCGGAACCATTGCCTTTGCATTGTCTGGCGTGTTGCTGGCTAGGCAGGGTAAGTACAGTTTCTTTGGGGCACTAGTACTTGCTGCGACGCCCTCTGTGGGTGGCGGTATTATTCGTGACGTGTTGTTGCAGCGTGAAACTCTATCGGTACTGAAGTCTCCGCTTTATTTGATGCTGATCTTTGGGACGGTGATTATTTTTTATATTATTTTCCGTTTTCAGCGGTTTTAGCAGTCAACGCGCGTTGCTAACTCAGACACAGATACTGGAGATCTGTTTTTAATCGGGCATTTAAGCAAGAACGCGGCGGTCGCTTTTTTTGATGCTGTTGGACTTGCAGCTTTTACAGTTATTGGCGTGATTGTTGCCGTTGATGCCAACATCAAGCCTCTTTGGTTGTGGGGTCCGATACTGGCTGCACTGACAGGTGCTGGAGGCGGTATTTTGCGTGATGTGATTCGGGCTGATGTCGATAACCCCGGTCTCAAAGGTTCCTTCTACGCTGAGGTTGCAGTGATCTGGGGGTTGGTCCTTTCTCTGGGTCTTACTTGGTATGCGGATTTGCAGGACTATCATCCAGAACACATCACAGCGTTGGTTGTGTTCGTTTTGTTTGGTGCGTTGACAACCCGAATGGTTGTTTTCCATTACAAGATTCGCAGCCCCATGTTTTAAAAAGTACCCATGGCGATTCGCAGAAAGAATCGCCACATTTTGGTATTCGCAACCTTCGGCTGTCTCAAACCAAACGCTGTTCGAAAGGGTCGGTTTCAAGCGCCAATCTTCATGCTAAGCCCCGTCCTGTCCCGTCTGCTGATGGAAGGGCAAAGACAGTCGAAACCACCTTGCTGTTAGCTGTGTTTACCGACGGCAAGCACGATAATCAACAGCCCAGACATGACTGACAGGCCTAACAGAAACCACGGGATGCGCGTGCGAGAGGCGGCAGGGAGTTCCTCGCGAAAAGTGGTCATCAGCAAGACACCCCCTAGAAACGCGGTACCGATGGCCAGGATAAAGTCATTGGCCGGTGGCAGTAAAAAGGCCGCGCCGAATCCAGCGCCGACTGCAGCCATGCCAATCCACCGCGTCTCATGCGCGAACTGCGCGGGGTGAGCTCGGGCTAGCGCTCGATCAGCAAGCAGTAAGTGACCGGCAAGTACTGCAGTAAATAAGGTGGCGTAGCTCCAGCCGGTCGTGACTAGCGATGGAAGCGTGTAGCCGTAGATCGCACTAACTGACGCGAATGACGCCATGTGAACGCGAAAGCCTATCTTCGTCGATAAGCGTCCTTCCTCGGTTCGTACGTCTAGGATGAAGAAGATCACCATGCCGATCATTGCTGTCAAAAAAAGCCCAGCTTCGGTGATTGGTGTCGGCGTAAATTTGGTGATATTCAGTTCGCTCAGTGCGCGGCCACCCACGGCTAATTCAGGCATTAGGTGGATGAATATGTAGGCGATGGCTGCGCCACCACCAACCGACGCCAGCACGTCTTGAGTTTTCGATGGCAATGTCGAGACTCGAAAGGCGAAGAAGTGGGCAGCTGCTAGTGCAACGGCGAGGGCGAGGGCGATTAGCCAGTCGACTTCAGTCATTGCCCCGTAGGCCATAATTTGTCGCCGCTTCTTTTTGAGTTACCATGAAAATATTCTATCAGTACTGTCCGGTTAAACGGTGCCTTAACATCTGGTTGCACTTTAAAAAACAAAAACTCAGCGCTGACACTGAGTATGACTTCAAGACTATTCATAGGGCTGATTGTGAGTAGCGTCGTGTGAGAGTAAACGGATCGCGATGGGTTATTAAGGTTGGTGGCACACGCTCAAGTAAATATGGGTAATTGCTTGGCAACAGCTAACAAAAAATGACTAAATCAATCTGCAATTAAAAGGCCAAACAGATGGTGCTGGTAAATACCAGTTGAACGTGGCTCAACACACCCGCCCGACCCGTTCGAAACAGTGCGATACAAAGCGATAATGGGCGTTTCACGTCTCGTTATAACCGAAGAGAAACGCCCATCGTCAAAACTAAAAAATTCAAAATCTGATCAAATTCAATTGATAGTTTTGAATGGAGCCCCAGTTATATAAAACCGACTGTTATTCACAAACAACCCGAGGTTGAAAAGAAGTGTACCGTTGGCCAATTTCCCTGCGCATGCGCACCACTAGCGGCAAATTCTAGTGCGTCTTCAGAGATATCCTGCTCAACAATTTCATCCAGTTCAGTGTTCATTGTTAACTCCTAATTAAAATCGCCACAACCAAGTGGATGTGGGTTAGTTGTTACTAAAAGCAACCTATTCTTAAAATTTAAGTGAGTTTTAGGTTCGCGTGACCATTTAATTGCTCTCATCGAGTGCTGTCAACACAAATTCAGCATTGCCTACGTATTGGGCAGTAACGGCTGTGTTCGATGGCTTGTCCACAAAAGCTAGATGACCCAGTAATCAACCTCGGGTTGAGGAAGTAAGGTTTCGGAAAGACGCGATGGTTTCTAACTGATTAGGTGTTGTTGGTGGTTTTCTTTTGCGTTTCGATCTTGCGTTGCATAATGCGGGAATCCATAATAGTCTCTAGGTCAACAACTGGGGCGAATGATGAGTTCTACGGCCGTTCTTCAGCAGGAAAATGAACTTCAAATAACACCTTTTTCTCCTATCGGGGCTGAGGTAAAAGGTATTCGGCTTTCCGACCCACTCTCCGAGCCAACACGGGCGAGACTGAGAAAAGCATTCACGGACCATTCGGTGCTGGCTTTTCGTGACCAATGGCTCGATGCGCCTCAAATGATGGCGGCCGTCCAGATATTTGGTGAGATCTTCCCCCAGCACAATGCGAAATTTTCGATTCCTGACCATCCCTTAGTGCACTACATATCGAATGCAGACACCCTTGAAAACGGCAAGCGTTATATTCCTGGCGAAGGCTATCACACGGACCATTCCAACGCTGCTGCGCCACCCATGGCGACCGTTCTCAGTGCAGTAAAACTACCTTCTGTGGGGGGCGATACCCAGTTTGTCGACATGGTCCAAGCCTATCAAGACTTGCCGGATGAAATCAAGCAGCGCATTTTAGGGCGACGCGCCATCCACGTCTACCAGAGCAGCCACAGCGCTCGAAGGCTGCCTCAACTCTCAGAAGGGCGACGCGCATCGGTACCCGATGCGGTATTGCAGCCCTTGGTTCTGCGGCATCCCAATAGCGGTCATTTGGCGCTATATATCAATCCCATTCGCATAGAAGGAATTCTTGGCATGGACGATAAAGAGGCTTTGCCCTTGCTAGACCAATTGCTCGAACACGCGACACAGGAGAAATATCAATACCGACATGTGTGGAAAGGTGGTGACTTTGTCATGTGGGATAACCGCAGTTTGATGCACAAAGCGAACGGAGACTACGACATGAACGAAGAACGGTATTTGTATCGTTTGATGCTCAAAGGTGTGCCACTGGAAGGCGCAAATGGCTGAGAATAACGCTGCGCGGGCAAGCCACCTACTGACCCATCGATTCACCACACACGGAAATCTGCAGCCCATTGTGCAGAGTTCGCCAGAGATCGAGCGGGCACGATTGTTTGAAGTTCAGGGAGAAACGCCTGCTTGGCTGGTTTGTTATGAATCGCGAAAACCGTTTGATGTGTTTGACTCGCTGGGATGGACGGGAAACGCGCTAAACATGGAAGGCATGGCGTTTGAACTCCTGAGGGATGTCAGTAATGAAGGGCACACCCAAAACGAAACGCGTTGGTTGTACGTAGTTCATACCGATGTTCCAGACGATGTCGCTGCCGAGTACACCGACTGGTATGACCGGGAACATCTGCCGCGACTGGTGCGCGTTCCAGGGGTGGTTCGAGCACGCCGCTACGTCGCATGCGATGCTTCCCCTCGCTTTTTCACGGCATACGATCTAGCCGATCGTCATGCGTTTACCAGTCCCGAAGGGTTGGAAGCTCGAAAAACGCCTTGGACGGAAAAGATGCGAAATCTGTTCAGCAATACCCGGCGTTTTACTGGTCGACTGATCGTCGATGAAGTCTGGCGTGGCCCTTGACACAGGAAAGCCCTTTCCTAGCGAGCCACCGCTACGCGATAGACTTCGAATAAAAAAAGAATTTATTGCACTTCATAGAATACAAAGGTCAATTTCTTGTAAGCGCATCAATGCATTAAATCTAAATCTCGTTGGGTGGGCGGTTTGCTAGCCTTCGCTTGCAAAGTGCCTCCTGAAGGTATTCATGGAATATTTCTGCGGCGGGACGAAGAACCGAGCCGTGTTTGCGTAGAAGCCCGAGACATCTGGAAATTGTCGGATTCTTCAGCGCAAGGCCAACGACGGTTGGGTGGTTGATCGGTAAAGCGGCGCGTGGCACGGCAGCAATGCCTAAACCAGCTTCCACCATACCAAGCAAGGTTCCAATATGGCTAACCTCAAAAGCGTAGTTGGGTTTTTTGCCGATTTTGCTCATGACGTCATCTAGAAGTTGGCGATTACCACTGCTGCGAGCAACAGAGATGAGCTGCTCATTTTGTATGTGTGACCAATTGACGACGCGTCGTTTGGACAACGGGTGATCACGGCGCATCGCAATGACAAACGGATCATCGTGAATACCTTCGAATTCAATTTCTGGCATCAGTGTGTTCATGAAACCAATGCCAAAGTCAGACTCCCCTGTTAAGACACTCTGCAACGTTTGATTCATCGATTCATCAATGACGCGTATGCGTATAGATGGATATTTGAATGAGAAGTTTCTGATCACGTTGGGTAAAAAATACAAGGCAGCGGAGGGCACACATGCCACTGTGACGCGAGCGACTCGAGTGACCGCGATATCGGAAATTCCTAAAATGGCAGACTCAAGATCATCAATGGCTGATCTTGCTCGCTCAAGAAAAATACGCCCCACGCTTGTCAGTTCTACTTTGCGGGTCGTGCGTATGAACAGTTTTATGCCGATTATTGATTCAAGCTTTTCTATCCTCCTGCTCAGTGCAGGTGGTGATATGTGAATGTGATCTGCCGCCGCACGAAAACTGCCCCTCTCTGCGATCGCAATAAAAGCTTGAAGTTGCTGTAAATCAAAATTGATGTGTTTCATGCACTAATCGTATCAAAAATTGCACTTTATTGTTGTAAAGGATTCCAGCATGATTCAAATACTAAACAAAAAATAAAAGGCTAGGCATGAATCAGCATACAAGGATGCTTCCCTGCGTATTGATGCGCGCAGGCACTTCAAGGGGACCATTTTTTTTAAAAGAGTGGCTGCCTGATGACCTGGCACTGAGAAATCGTTTGTTAATAGGCGCAATCGGTGCGTCAGATTCTTTGCAGCTAGATGGGCTAGGAGGAAATAGCAGCCTAAATAGTAAGGTTGCGATTGTTTCTAGGTCAGTATTACCAGACTGTGATTTGGATTATTTGTTTGTTCAGGTAGGCGTGGGAGTTAAAACGGTTGATACCCTGCCTAACTGCGGCAATATGTTGGCAGGAGTGGCGCCCTTTGCCATCGAGCAGGGGTTAATTGCCGCTTTGCTGGATACAACCACAGTGCGAATACATAACGTCAATACAGGGGCAAAAATTGACGCAACGGTACAAACGCCAAATGGACGTGTCAGTTACGAGGGTGATGCTCGTATTGACGGGGTCAATGGAACGGCCGCACCTATTTTTCTGAATTTTTTAGAAGCGTGGGGTGCTGTGACCGGAAAACTGTTTCCGACAGGAAAGCGAATTGAGCAAGTTGATGGCGTTGATGCGACCTGCATTGATGCAGCAATGCCCCTGATGATTGTTCAAGCACGGTCACTTGGCCTGACAGGGCGGGAATCCCCTGCTGAGTTGGATGCAAATACCGATCTGCTTATCAAGATAGAGAAAATGCGTTTGCAAGCAGGGGTGAGAATGGGAATTGGTGACGTCAGAGACAGCGTTGTGCCCAAACCTGTTCTTGTCAGTGAGGGCGATGACGTCAACACAATCGTTTCACGCTATTTCACGCCCCACAAATGTCATGCCTCTCACGCTGTTACTGGCGCAATTGGTGTCGCGACCGCTTTCGCCCTTCCTGATACGGTTGCCTCAGGCGTTCATCGGTCGTCAGGAAATCATCTTATTTCTGTTGCTCATCCACAGGGGAAAATTGACTTGGGTATCGAGTTGGTTGGCCAAGGGGAGGAGGCAGTCGTGCAAAAAGCAGCGGTTGTGCGTACAGCTCGAAAAATCATGCAAGGCGAACTCCATTTGCCTGAATACATCTATGAGTAGCCAGATACTCAGGTTTCCTCCCTTCAAAAGGATGTTGTTCAGCTGCAAATCATATGCTTTGTGAAAACGATATTCAGTTACGAACCTGCAAAAGTGTTAACCGATCGTATTTTCATTGAACCCTGTGAAGGGAAGGGCTTAGACAGCATTGCTGGCGGCATTCCTCAAAACATCCATTTCGATATCAGCGTGCCAAATCCGAAGTTAGCAACAAGCGTCAGCGTTTGGTGTGGCAGGATATTTCGTTCATGGCATGGTCCACTGGATTGGGGTAGACTAAGTTAATCTCGAAATTTAGACTCTCTATTAAGTTAAGATGTTCAAAAAACGTTGGTGTGGTTGCAACCAAAAAACGCCAGATACGCAGTGCTATTTTCATGGTTAAGGCGGTGACACCATGGATTCGTTTTACGAAAGCAGTGCCGTTTTTTACTGACAATTGCTGCCTTGGTGACAAAACACGAATTTAAAAGCAAAGGCCGTGATCCTCTCAATGACAATTAGTTTTTTGCAGTGGAGTTTCGATGACGACTGTTCAGCATTGCATATTGGGCAAAGGTGCCAAGGTATTTTCCATCGGATCCGATGACACGGTTGAAAACGCGCTCACCATGATGAGAGACAACCGTATTCGCTCAGTGATGGTGATCGATATGGGAAAATTGGTGGGTATTCTTTCCCAAGGTGACTGTGCCATAAAAGTACTGTTGCCCGGCAAGAGCGCAGCATCTACTTCGGTTGCTTCGGTGATGACCAAAAATCCCCTGACCGTGTCTTATGACAACACGCTCGAAGAGTGCATGGCCATCATGGACCTCAAGCGCATACGGCATTTACCAGTTTTGCATAATGGTCAAGTCACTGGTCTGATTTCAATCGGTGACATTGTTAAAAACATGATGTCGGACCAAGACAGTCAAATCAAGTTTCTCGAAACCTACATCCGTGGCCACGGGGTTTGAAAATCAGGATACTTGAGTCGTGTTTCCGCTGGGCTGGCGCCAACATACGCTGATGTTGGGTTGTCGTTTATTGTTTTGTTCCCAAAACTGACCTTCCTAAGGTCAGGATTCAGCATTAATTAGCACAATACATAGACGAAATTTTTTTCATATCGCTTTCATGAAACAACATGATAAAAACATTGCGCGAACGCACGGGTTTCCATAAATTTAGTGGTGTTGCAAACGAATAATTTCGATACATGTCTTAAATAGGTGTGCGACAACACCTCAACCTTGGCATGATCAAGGCTCAGCTCAAAGCCATAGCACCAAAATAAAGCGCGGCGGTGACTCCGTCTTTGGCATCGCTTAGGGATGACTCAGGTTATCGGAGCATGCGCATGGCTGGATAT
>CALBEY010000058.1 GCA_937888805.1 uncultured Burkholderiaceae bacterium | reverse complement strand
GGGCCGGTAAATCCACGTTGCTTGGTGCCATGGCGGGGCTGACCCGTGTCAATCAGGGCGCCATCGAATTCGATCAAACTGACGCACAACACCATCAAATTGCTTTTTTACGGCAACTTTCTGGCATCAACCAAGATTTTCCGTTGCGAGTGCTCGAGGTCGTCGCCATGGGTGCTTGGCAAGAGATTGGCGCTTGGGGGACCATCAAGGGTGCCGTTTTAACTCGGATTGAAGCAGCCTTGGCGCAAGTGGCCATGGAAGGCTTCGAAGATCGACTGATTGATGAGCTGTCTGTGGGACAGTTACAGCGGGTGCTGTTTGCTCGCCTGATTGTTCAAGATGCGCCGATTATTTTGCTAGACGAGCCCTTCAATGCGCTTGACGCGACCACGACAACCGATTTGCTCAAAATTATTCATTCATGGCATGCCGATGGTCGAACCGTGGTGGCCGTACTTCACGACCTCCAAATGGTTAAGGATCACTTTCCGCGCACCCTACTCATGGCGCGCGAGCTTATCGATTGGGGCAACACCGTGGATGTCTTGGCTACGGCTAATCTTGCCCGCGCACAAGCCAACTCGCTGGCTTGGCAAGACACCGCCTCGTGGTGCCACGTGCCGGGCACGCTCGAGGCGGTGAACGTAAAAGCACACAACCACGGAACCCATCACCATGGTTGATTTTTTCTGGACCCCATTTACTGAGTTTGCGTTCATGCAACGCGCCTTGGTTGCCTCGTTGGCACTGGGGTTAATCAGTGGACCTGTTGGGGTTTTATTGGTGATGCGCCGCATGAGCCTTGCGGGCGATGCCATATCGCACGCAGTGCTGCCAGGTGCTGCGATTGGCTACATGATTGCCGGCATGTCACTGCCCGTTTTGGGGCTGGGTGCCTTCATCACCGCACTGCTGGTGGCCTTGTTGGCAAGTGGCGTGTCCAACATCACCTCGCAACGCGAAGACGCCAGCCTCGCGGCGTTTTATTTGATGGCGCTGGCCATTGGTGTGACGTTGGTTTCGGTCCACGGCAGCAATATCGACCTCATGCACCTTTTGTTTGGCAGCATTTTGGCGGTCGACCAGACGGCACTGGTCTTGATAGCCAGCGCCACTTCTCTGACTTTGATATTGCTGGCTCTGATATGGCGTGCCTTACTCACCAGCAGCTTTGACCCGCTGTTTCTCGCGCAGTACGGCCGCTCGGGTCGCTTGGCCAATCAGCTTTTCATGTTGACGGTGGTGCTGACCTTTGTGGCTTGCTTTCAAACTTTGGGCACCCTGATGGCTGTCGGCCTGTTGATGTTGCCCGCTGTGGCGGCCAAGTTCTGGTCGCGTGACATTCCGACCGCTTGCTTGCTGGCGAGTGCCTTTGCCATGATCAGCGGCGCCACAGGTCTCTTGTTGTCGTACCACGCCAGTTTGCCTTCAGGTCCATCGATTGTGCTGACGGCCGGCGCTATTTACCTCGTTTCACTATTTGTGGGCAGTCATGACAGCTTACTGATCCACACCATCCGATCCACCCGCCACCGCGAATCATAGGAGCACGACATGCGTCAACTTTACAGACCGCTACTATCATTGATCACGGTTTCATCCCTGCTATTGAG
>CALBEY010000057.1 GCA_937888805.1 uncultured Burkholderiaceae bacterium | reverse complement strand
TCGAAAAACACGCAAAAAATCGAGTCTGGTGCTTTTCTTTGGCGCCGCGCATGTAGCCAATGCCATAGAGCGAGGTCAACACCCAAAGGCCAGAGGCTACCAACGCAAAGATCATGCCCAAAGGCTCAATCGAAAAGCCCAGCGTCAAACCCGGCATGATGTCAAAAAGCGCAACCGAGGGTCGGCCACCGGCGTTCACGCTTGGCAGTAAAGACAGCACCGTTGCAAACAGAATCAAGGTAGAGCCAACCATCACGCTATCGCGCAAATTACGGTTCGAACCCGTGAGCGCAATCGCCCCCGCAAAAAACAAGGGCAACGCCATGGCCAGTAGGATCAGGGAAGCATCACTCATCGCGTACCCCCAAAGAATCCAGCCGCTTCCTGCTCAGCCAACGTAATGGGAATGCTGGGGTCAATCCCGAACCAGATGTTCGCCAAAACCAACACCCAAAGAACCACCAACAAAGGCATTGGCGTCTCACGCACGCCCACCATCGACTGTCCATCGATAGGCTCTTTGAAGTAAGCCACTTCCACCACCTTCCAGATATAAACCACGGCCATCAACGAGCTCACCAAAATCAGAATGGTCAACAAAATGCCCAGACCACCCAGCTCAAGCACCGCTTGGATCAGATACCACTTGCTGATAAAGCCCGCCGTCAAAGGAACCCCGATCAGCGAAACACCGGCCAACACAAACCCCAGTGTGGTCCACGGCATGCGCTTACCCACACCAGCGAGCTGTTCGATGTTGGATGAACCAAAACGAAGAACCATGCCAGCCACAGCCACAAACAAAGCCGCCTTGATCAAAGCATGGTTAAAGAAATGGATCATGGCAGCCGTGACACCAGCGCTGTTGGCCAAACTAATGCCCAAAACGATGTAACCAAGTTGCGCGACTGAGGAATAACCCAGCATGCGTTTGAGGTCCCGTTCAAACATGGCGACAGCTGAACCCACCAAGAAGCCACCCACGCATAGCGGAATCAACCAAGATGACAAGAAAGCCGCTTGCGGTCCAAGATTGGGCAACAGCAGTTCATATTGAAAGCGCAACATCACGAACAAAGCGACCTTGGTCGCGCACGCTGCAAAGAAGATCGCAACCGGCGTTGGTGCGTGCTGATAAGCATTGGGCATCCAAGCGTGCATCGGGAAAAGCGCCGCTTTAAGTGCCACACCGAGGATGACAAACCCGCCAGCAATCATGACGGGCAGTGTGTCAGAGACATCGGCCAAGC
>CALBEY010000056.1 GCA_937888805.1 uncultured Burkholderiaceae bacterium | reverse complement strand
GTCATCAACCGCCACCCACTGCCACAACCACTTCGACGCGATCATCGGCCGCAAGCAACCGACTCGCCTGCTGGCTACGAGGCACAATCTCACCATTGATTTCGACAGCCACCCGCTTATCAGCCAAGCTGAGCTCGCTTAGCAGTTTGGCCACTGAGCAGGGCTCATCGAGGGGCTTGGGCTCACCGTTTAGTTGAATGTTCATGGCATTATTTTAGACGCTCAAACCCCAAGCAGGTTATGCCCTGTAAGGAACAGAATTTAGGACCAAATAAAGCGGGTCTTTAAAGCGAGTCCAATAAGAACCGAACACTTTTCCGACAAAAACAGCCGCAATCATACAAAATTCCGACATAAACCTCGAAATCAGTGTGGCAGTCTTACAAAAAACCGACAACGCTCTTTTAAGTCTGATTTGTTAACACGATGAATCAAGGCTGTTTTTTAGATGAATCGACTGTTCGGGCGGGGCATTAAAAAATAGGTGCGTTAATTGAGCCTTCCTTGTACCCAAGCTCGTTCGATGTGGTGATAAACTGCGGCTATGAAATTGGTCGTTGCGTAGTTTCTGTGCAAACCAATAAAACCATTAAAAATCAATTGGTTACCAAGCGCGGGTGTGGTTCAATGGTAGAACGGCGGCTTCCCAAGCCTCAAGCGTGGGTTCGATTCCCATCACCCGCTCCACTTTGACATGTGTCGGGTGAGCCATCCGGTTGAGTGATTATTCAAACATTGGCCCAAAGGGCAGTCACAAATCATGCATGAAATCATTTGTCCACACTGCAACAAAGCCTTCAAAATCGATGAGACCGGCTACGCCGACATCCTGAAGCAAGTGCGCGATGGTGATTTCGAGAAGCAGTTGCATGAACGGCTTGAATTGGCCGAGCAGGACAAGCGCAGTGCGGTCGAACTGGCACAAGCCCAGATCACCGGAGAACTACAAAAGAGCACAGCGGCCAAAGAGGCTGAGATCCAAGCGCTAAAGGCGCAACTCGATGCCGGTGAGGTTTCGCGCCAACTCGCTGTGACTCAAGCGTTGAGTACGATAGAAAAAGAGCGTGATGCCCTAGCCAATGATCTCGCCCAAGCCAAACGCGACAAAGAAGCCATGGCTGAGTTGGCCCAAGCCAATTTACTCAACGAGTTGCAAAAGACCACCGCTGCCAAAGAAACCGAAATTCAAGCGTTAAAAGCCCAACTCGATGCGGGTGAGGTTTCGCGCCAACTCGCCGTGGCTCAGGCGCTGAGCACGGTGGAAAAAGAGCGAGATGCACTCAAAAACGGCCTTGAAAAAATCGTCTTCGAAAAACACCTGGCCGAGCAGTCATTGAAAGAAAAGTACGAAACGCAGCTCAAAGACCGTGATGACGCCATTGACCGATTGCGCGACATGAAGGCGAGACTCTCGACCAAGATGGTTGGCGAAACACTCGAGCAACATTGTGAAACCGAGTTCAATCGGGTGCGCGCCATGGCTTTTCCGCGGGCTTATTTTGAAAAAGACAATGACGCGCGCGCTGGCAGCAAGGGCGATTTCATTTTTCGGGACAGGGACGAAAGCGATACTGAAATTGTGTCGATCATGTTCGAAATGAAAAATGAGAGTGATGAGACCGCCACCAAGAAAAAGAATGAAGACTTTTTGAGAGAGCTAGACAAAGACCGAACCGAAAAAGGTTGCGAGTACGCGGTGTTGGTGTCGCTGTTAGAGCCCGAAAGCGAGCTCTACAACGGCGGGATTGTGGATGTGTTTCATCGCTACCCCAAGATGTACGTGATACGCCCTCAGTTCTTCATCCCCATCATCACGTTACTGCGTAACGCGGCCATGAATTCGCTCAAATACAAATCTGAACTGGCCCAAGTTAGGGCGCAAAACATTGACATCACTAACTTTGAGACGCAGCTCGAAACCTTCAAAAGTGCTTTTGGAAAAAATTACGACTTGGCCGCAAAGCGATTTCAGACGGCGATTGATGAGATCGATAAGTCGATTGATCACTTGCAAAAAACCAAAGAGGCTTTGCTCGGCACCGATCGGAACTTGCGCTTGGCCAACGATAAGGCGCAAGACGTCACGATCAAAAAACTGGTGCGGGGTAACCCCACGATGGCGGCAAAGTTTGCTGAACTCAAAAGCCTTGAGTCACCCGAGTCTGAGTGACAGGTGCCAAGACTTTGGGCTTAGCCATCTATTGGTTATGGTCTAAACTTCTGTGGTGTATGGTACGCATGCCTTTGGTCGCAAGGCCTTGCTACTGCGCCACACTGTTAATCCTTGCCGGGTACCGTTGGACACCAAATCATGAGCGATCTTCGAGCAGCAATCTCACTTCGCCCCACGTTGTTGCGCCGGACTGCCATGTGGCTCAATGGGCACTTAGCCAAAATCTTGTCGCTTGCGGTTCTATTTGATGCGATTTGGATTGGGTATCCACTCGCTGCGAGGGTTTTGAATGGCGAGCATTTGTCGTGGCTATCCGAGGAATCTTGGCGTGACATCATTCGGACGGTGGGGTTGTTGGATTTACCCGCCGTTGCTTTCTCTCTTAGCCTATTGTTGATGTTTTTTGGGCTGTGGGCTCGGGCTCGTGTGGCTTGGGCGTTTAGCTTGATTCTTTTGATACCCACCACCATCATTTCTGCGCTCAGAGCCGACAGCCCATACGACCCGACTATCCTCTACAACGTGGTTTTGATATTGGTTCTAATACGCTACTGGGCGATCTTTAACCGCAGTAGCCTAGCCGCAGGTACCTTGTTTGCTTTGGCCAGTTTTGTGTCGCTGATTTGGTACGCCATGTTGGGGTCGCTGTATTTGGGAAAAGACTTCACCCCGCCGATTGAAGACGTTGCGACGGCGGCGTATTTTTCGTTCGTAGCGATGTCAACCGTCGGTTTTGGGGATATCGTTCCAACCACCCAAACGGCGCGCCTGTTCGTGATTTCTGTGATTGTGGTGGGCATCACGGTTTTTGCAACCGCACTCGGGGCGGTTATCACGCCTTTAATTGGCGGCAAACTTCGCACGCTGATACAGCGTAAAACGAGAGATTCCATGAGAAAAAATCATTTGATCCTGTGTGGTGCAACACCATTGGCAACGAATCTTTACAAAAACCTAACCGCCAAAGGCGAAGTCATCACCGTGGTTTTGAGGCCCAATTCGGTGCACGAGTATCCGCCCAATGCCGATATTTTGTGGGGTGATGCTTCAAGCACAGAAATCTTGCTAGATGCTGGCGTGATGCAAGCCAAGGTTGTGTTGGCCTTGCGTGAGGATGACCCTGATAACGCCTTTATAGTTTTGGCGGTCAAGTCCTTTGCCAACTGCCCAGCCAAAACGGTGGCAGTCGTGAACGCCAGTCAAAACCTGGAAAAAATGCGCCGTGTGAATGCTGACATGGTTTTTTCACCGCAATTGTTGGGCGCTGAACTTTTGTCACGAACGTTGTTAGGCGAAAAATTTGACAGTTCAATTTTCTATGAATTATCTTTTTCCAAGTCGATCTCTGTGGAGCCCGCCACCGAACCGTCGGTCAATACAACCACCCCCACCCCCACTGCCACTTCGTGACCTTTGCATTGAGCCCCATGTCAATTATTAATATCGCCGCCTATCATTTCGTTAACCTGCATCAGCTAGAAAGCTTCAAGCAAGCGGTTCAGCAAGCATGCGAGGACCATGACTTAAAAGGCACCGTGTTGCTTTCCGCTGAAGGGATTAATCTTTTCTTGGCGGGCGATAGAACAGCCATTGATGGGTTTGTCAGCTGGCTAAGGGCGCACGCCGAATTTGCGGCACTTCAGGTGAAGTACAGCGAATCGCAAGCCGTGCCCTTTAAGCGGCTCAAGGTCAAAATCAAAAACGAAATCATCCGGATGAATCACCCAACGATACAACCGCAAGACGGTCGGGCCCCGGCCATCGACCCAGTTACAGCCAAACGATGGATTGAGCAAGGGCAAGACGATAAGGGCAGACCGTTGATTTTGTTAGACACGCGAAATGATTTTGAAGTGCGGGCGGGTACTTTCAAGGGAGCGGTGTCGTGGCAGCTGAGCCGCTTCACCGAGTTTCCAGAGGCGGTTCGCGCCCATGTCGATGATCTGCAAGAAAAAACGGTCATCAGTTTTTGTACCGGTGGTATCCGCTGTGAAAAAGCGGCCATCTTTATGCGGTCCGTTGGGATAGAAAATGTCTATCAGCTTGATGGTGGTATTTTGAAATACTTTGAGCAAACGGATGGCACAGGCTACGAGGGCACATGCTTTGTGTTCGACGAGCGCGAGACATTGGATCCCGCGTTACGCCCAGTGCCGTTGACGCCTGAGTTCTAGAGGGGTTGTCATTGCCTCAACGAATTCGCATGCCCGGTGTGGCACCACTCGCAGGGTCGAGCACGTAAATACCAGGGTTGGTGCCCTCATCGGCGTGACTGGCTGCTAACACCATGCCTTCAGAGACGCCGAATTTCATTTTACGGGGTGCTAAGTTGGCCACCAACACCGTTAAACGATTAACCAAATCTTCTGGCCGATAAGCCGACTTAATCCCTGAAAAGACATGCCGGTGTTTGCCTTCACCTACGTCTAGTGTGAGCTTTAAGAGTTTGTGCGAACCCTCCACGGCCTCACAAGCGACGATCTTGGCCACCCGCAGGTCAAGCTTGGCAAAGTCATCAATCGTGATGGTTGGTGCAATGGCTTCACCGCCAGGCGCTATGGGCGGGGCTTCAGCCTCTTCGGCCGGCTCAAATAATTGCCCCATCATCTCAGGTGTGACCCGTTGCATCAGGTGCTTAAAAGGCGCCACATGCGTTGGTAGGACACCGGCGTCTGTCCAGACAAATGAACGATCCAAGCCGAATAGTGCTTTGGCGACCCGCTCGGTCAGCGCCGGCAAAATGGGCGAGAGCATGACCGAGAGCGCTTTAAATCCAGCCAAGGTGCGAGAACAGATGTCTTGTAGCTCGTTGCGTTGCACGTCTGAAGCTTGATCAATGGTTTTTGCCAGTACCCAAGGCTGGGCTGTGTCGAACCCTTGATTAATGGTGTCAGCGTGGGCCATGATTTCACGGATGGCGCGACCGTATTCACGATCTTCCAAGTGGGTTCGGATTTCATCGCTCGCGGCTAACCATTGATCACTCAAAACAGCCTCATCGCCGTTGTAGCGCAGTTGCCCTTCAAAGTGCTTGCTGATGAAGTTCGCTGCGCGGCTGGCGATGTTGATGTATTTGCCAATCAAGTCGCTATTAACCCGAGCCA
>CALBEY010000055.1 GCA_937888805.1 uncultured Burkholderiaceae bacterium | reverse complement strand
CGCATCAATAATTATTGCTTTTTACAACGACATAAAGTTGTTGCGATTAGTGCTGGTTGCATTAAAAAATCAATACCGCGATCAATTCGAAGTTTTAATTGCTGATGATGGATCATCCCCAGAAGTTGTCGCCCAAGTTGATGAAATGCTCAAAGCCTTTCCTTTTCCTTCTAAACATTTTTGGCAGGCAGACGAAGGTTTTAGAAAAACAATCGTTATGAATCGTGCGGTCACGAGTGCTGTAAGTGAGACACTCATTTTTATTGATGGTGACTGCGTGCCTCAGGTTCATTTTGTTGATGATCACGTACGGGCATCCAAGTTAGGTTTCTGTTCAGTTGGTCGACGGATTGACTGTTTTAGAGATGCTATTGATCATCTTGATTGCAGTCAGCCCGATTTGATCGTTTTTAGGAATATTTTTCGTCTTATTTTTTGGTCACTCACTTTCAGGGCTCGGAATATTGAAAAAGGATTCCGTTTGCCACCCCGATTTTTGAAGAAAATTCCATCTCAGAAGTGGGGTGTTGTCGGATGTAATTTCTCAATCCAGAAGTCAGATCTGTTGTTCGTGAATGGATTTGACGAACGCCATTCGACTCAGTGGGGAGCGGAAGACTCAGACGTTCAAAGGCGGCTCCAGAAAGCCGGTCTTAAGCTGAATGATTTACGATACCAAGCAACAATGATTCATTTTGACGCTTCGTATCACAAACGTCATTTGCCAACTGTGACGCCCGAGAAAAACTTCCCGTCCTTCTACGATCAGGCAGCAGCAGAGAATCGCGCTTGGACGCCATTCGGCATTTTTAAGGAGGATCGGCCGGATCCATTATTGGACAAATAGCGATGATTCCGAATCTGTTTGCTGGACTAGGTCTGTAAAGAGACCGAAACAATCAGTTGCTTATACCCCTAGAGGTGTACTGATTCAAATTGTTTCAGATTGCGCGAGCTTTCGGTACGATGGGTAGTGGTGTTTGTTAGTTTTGAACATCGGTAGTATGAGTCTTGTGTTCATGATCGCTCACGACACAGAAGTACTTTCGACTGGTTGGGTTTCATTCGATCGAAGTGCAAGGGCTAAGAAAAATACGAGGAAGGTTCCTGCAAAGTGGGGTAATAGCGTGTAAAAAACGCCGATCAAAAAAAAGCAAACAACAAGTGATGTTGCTGCCAAGGCCGATGAGTTTTGTTGTTTTCCTTGCTGGATCCCTTTTGCTGCTACTGCGATAAGTAAGAGGATGTGAGCCAACGTCCAAATAAGGCCGTGCTTAGCGATTGCATCTAAATACATGTTGTGCATGTCGTTTGTTGGATAGCCAGCATTTGACAATTTGTTTTTTTCTTCTGGCGTGAGCGCATCGGTTTTCTTGAAAAAGTCATAGACCTTTTCAAAATGGCTTGTGCTTCCGGTGCCCAATAACAACTCACCGGGATTTGTTTCGAATTTATCGATACTGTGTGCGATGGATAATTTCCATAGTGTCAGTCGAATCCAGTTAGACAGGTTTTCTTGGGTGTCTACGATGGACGTGACCCGTTGTTCGATTTGCGCTACAGGTGCTGGTGCAAAGTGTTTGACCGGGAAGTACGCAATGATTGCGATGACCAAGATAATGCCTAGTGCTCGTCGTTGGTAAAAAAGTAAATAAAGTCCGACCGCAAAACAGGCCCCGAGTAATGGTCCGCGACCGCCGCTCAGAATAAGAAGTATGAAGGCGGTCAGGGCAGTAACTGCAAAAAGGATTCGAAGTGGTGTCGAATGTTGTGTATCGAAGATCCTCGGCATTAAAAACACAAAAAATAGGGCGCAAAGAACACCCCAGACATCAACCATCCACGTCGCACCTGCAAGCCGCCCTGTGTACAGCTGCTCGATCTGTAAAAACGTCAAGATGGCGGCTATCCAAAAGCCAATAAATAGCCCAGCCATCGCAAAATGCTTGTTTGATGGTTGGCGAAAGGCGAGCAATAAGGGCGCAAAAATAACCAAATAAAGACTTTTACGGGCAATAACGCTAAGGTCTTCTGTTGTCGTTGGCATCAGGAGGCAAGCCACTAACCCAAAAACATAGATTGCAAGTGCAGCCACGATTAATTTGTTTGAGAATGCATCGCGTCTGTAGGCCGAGTCTTTAAAGCAGCGAAGCAAAAAGTAGAGGGTTAAAAAACCTGTGGCGGCGTAGATGACTGGTTTGGATAAGAAAAGGCCGGCACCCAAAGTGAAGACCATCCAGTTTTCGGCGCTTAGTGCGGTTGTTTTTGTATCCGTCATGGTCAGCTGAAACTTAAAATCAAGTAGTGATGTTAACAGTCGGTGCTAGGGTGGCTATTGCGAATGCATTGATCGATTTGATGAGAAGGTGGTTTCACTCCAATAAACCAAAAGTCCAACGTACTCTTTGATGATGCTACGGCTGGCAAGCAAAGTCTGCACACTCGGTAACCATCGGTGCTGACTGGACGATTGACTCCATTTGATCTGCGCAGGCAACGGGGCCGGCCATGCTTTGATGCCTGTGCTTTCAAACGCCAGCATGGCGCGCGGCATGTGCAGCGCGGAGGTCACGAGAAAGATGGTTTTCTTTTGCAGTGAGCGCAGTGTTTGATCCGTTAACTCGGCATTTTCTAGGGTGTTTTGACTTTGAGTCTCTTCAATGATGACGTCATTTGGGATGCCTAGTTTTTGCAGCGAACGTGACATGGTTGCTGTATCACTGATGTTGCCTTCTAGCGCTCCGCCTGACAAGATAATCAGTGGTGCTCGTCCATCAAAGAACAGTGCAGCAGCGCGTGACTCACGGCTGATGACAGACTGTCTGTCGTAAGGTTCAAACCAATTAGACCGGTTGCCTTGAACATGACCTCCCAACACAACAATGGCATCTGCGGTTTGCATTTCAACTGTTGTGTTTTGTGCGTATCTCTTTTCAAGCCAACCACCTGCGTAAAGCGTTGTGACGGGCAAGGACCATGCCAAAACCCAAACAAGACCAAATGCAAGTGTTAGGGTACCGAGTATGGTTCGTTTGCACAGTAACAACACCAAAGCCACGACTGTGGCCGCGACCAAGACATTGGGTGCAAACAACAGACTATTGGCGATCTGGCTCAGCATTTTAAGCAGACGCTGTGGCTTTGGGGCTGGGGTTGGCAGCAACCTCTGTTGAAACAACGTCAATGACGGCTGCCAGTGAGGGCCATTGCCCCATTTGACCCATGACGATCGCTTTATCGGAGACGGGTCCCGAATGGCTGGGTTCTGTCACGCCGATGAGGGTGATTTGCTTAACGCCTGCGACGGCTGCCAAGTGGGAAACACCTGAGTCATTGCAAATAACCAATGTGGATCGTTTGGCGAGAGCGGCAAACCCAGCTAGACCCAGTGGTGCAATCAGTTCGGCGCCTGGTGCCAGTGCCTGAGCTTGCACCCTTTCGTTCGGTGGTGGACAAATGACTGGCTGATGCCCCATTTCGAGCAGTGCTTTGCTCAGGCTGGCGAAATGTGGCCAAACTTTTACCTGACCTTTGTGCAACCCCGTCGCTGTTGGCGCCAATAAAATAAATGGTTTGCCGGTCAGGTTGGCTGCGTCTAGGGATTGACTGGCAGCCAGATCGTCATTGGTGGAGACGGCTAGCGTTACGCTTGGCGGGTGAGTGGGTGGCGCTGGCAATGCCCAACGCACGGCCGATTCACGGATAAGACGCCACCATTTTTGTGAGGCATGCAAGCTGGCGTTTGGTTTTGGGATGGGCCACTTTAGTAATAAAGATCGGCCATCGTGGCGGTGACCCGCGCTAGCGATACCCGCAAGCCGGAATAACGCGGCGCTAGAAAGGGAGTCCGGCAGGATTAAACCGTGGGTTATTTGGCGCTGTGGTGATCTGAATTGTTTAACGGTTTTTAGGTCGGCTCCGAATGAGCCGCTCAGAGCCACAAAGGCGGATGGATTGAATTGCTGCACTAGAGGTATTGCCCATGGCCGACCAAAAATCACCAGTTCGTGACCGTCGTCGACGAGCCACTGCAGGCAGGGTAGGCACATACAAACATCACCAACCCAATTGGGCAGGCGCACAGCAATGACAAAAGACGGGTCGTTAACAGACATGGCGCGCAGAATAAACCAGTTTGTAGCCCTAGCAAAGCCCCATGTAGGGCGGTCAGAGCGATCTTTGAGTGCGAATCGGTACAATTTACGTTGACTAAAGGTTAGCATCACGCCCGTGCAGGCAGTTTTTTGTCTTGCGCGCGTGAGTTAGCCTGCTTACTTGCGAAAGGATCCCATTGAAGCCGTCTGCATCATCGTCTCACGCCGACCATCCCTTAAAAAATAAAGTTTGGGGCCGAATATACGTTAGGGTTGGTCAGTATTGGAAAGCACTGTTAATAGCGGTGTGTTTCATGGCGTTGGCTGCTGCTACCCAGCCTACTCTTGCCATTGCCATGAAGCCACTGCTCGATGATGGCCTGACGGGTGCCAAACCTGATTACGTGTGGCAGGTGCCTTTAGCGATCATATTGCTGGTTTTGTTGCGCGGGATTTGCTCTTTCATCAGCGATTATCTTTTGGCTTGGGTTGCCAACAACATGCTGCTTGGATTACGGACAGACATGTTCGACCGGTTATTGTCGATGCCCGACAGTGAGTTCAAAAGGGGCGATAGTGGGCGGCTGATGAACCGTTTTACTGTCGATGTTGGCAACATCACAACGACAGCGACATCTGTGGTGACTGTCCTGGTTAGGGAGTCATTGGTGGTGTTGTCGCTTTTGGGCGTTTTGTTTTACATGTCATGGCAGTTGGCGCTTATTATTGTGGTGATTTTGCCAAGCTCGGCATACATCACACGCTTGTTCATGAAGCGGCTTAGGCGGATTAATCGCGAGACGATCAGTACCACGGCCAAGCTTGCTGAAGTGGTTTCTGAAGGGATACAAGGACAGCGCGTCATCAAGCTTTTTGATGGCTACGACGTTGAAAACAATCGATTTGGTGACGTGAACTCTAATCTTCGCCGCCATCAGATGCGAACTGCAATTGCTGACTCCGCTTTGCGTCCAATAGCGCAGGTCATCATTGCGATTGCGGTGGCGATCGCCATTGGGGTGGCGCTACATGAGGCCAACTCGGGTATTTTGACGGTTGGTAGTTTTGCCGCTTTCATGGCGGCATTGGCGCAAATTTTTGATCCTGTTAAGCGATTGACCAACGTGCTCACAAGCATGCAGCGGATGTTGGCTTCAGCCGAAAGTGTTTTTGATCTGGTTGATCAAAAGGGTGAAGATAAAGAAAAGGGGCTTGATTTTTCTGGGCCGGTGGCGGGTCGGATTGAGTTCACCCACGTGGTGCATCGTTTTGAAGATGCGCAGCGAGACACCCTTTGTGACGTGAGTCTTGATATCAAGCCGGGGCAGGTCGTGGCGATGGTGGGGCGTTCCGGCAGTGGGAAGACGACGCTGGCCAATATGTTGGCGCGATTTGTCGATCCCACGGCGGGGATAATCCGCATTGACGGGATAGATATTCAAACGCTGGCGTTGAAGCACTTACGCGCCCGTCTATCTTTAGTGAGCCAAGATGTGGTGTTGTTTGACGCAACGATTGCGGCTAATGTCGGCTACGGTAGTTTAAAGATGGCTTCAGAACGCCAGATTCGAGATGCACTTGCAGCGGCCAACTTGTTGGAGTTCGTTGATGGTTTACCTAATGGCATTCATACGCAGGTCGGAGAGAATGCAACACGCCTGTCTGGCGGTCAGCGTCAACGTCTGGCGATTGCTCGGGCTCTTATTAAAGATGCGCCAATCTTGATTCTTGATGAGGCGACGTCAGCGCTAGATAACGAGTCTGAACGCCAGGTTCAGGCCTCACTAGAGATTTTGATGAAAGGGCGGACGACCTTAGTGATTGCCCACCGACTGACCACTGTTCAAAACGCGGACCGAATTGTTGTTTTAGACAACGGCCGGATTATCGAAAGCGGTTCTCATGAGGCACTTGTGGCCGAAGATGGTGCCTATGCTGCGCTTTATAAAATGCAATTTAAGGTCGATTGAAAAGGTCATAACAAGACAATGTCATATTGCTCTTGGTGGTAGTCGGTTGATGCGGTCAAAGAGATTGGTTTACCGATTAAGTCGCCCAACATAGCCAAATGCTGGCTTTCGTCATCGAGAAACAGGTCAATCACGGACTGGCTGGCTAATACCCGGAATTCCCGTGGATTGAACTGCTTTGCTTCGCGCAAGATCTCGCGCATAATTTCGTAGCAAACACTTTTGGCTGTGAGGATTCGGCCGCGGCTGTCACAGGTTGGGCAGGGCTCACAAAGGTGGTTGCCCAACGCATCGCGAGTGCGTTTTCGCGTCATCTCGACCAACCCCAATTGACTGAATTCGCTTACCGTTGTTCGAGTTCGATCATCAGCCAGAGCACGTTTTAGAGCTGCTAAAACGGCTTGTTGGTGTTCTGAGTCGCTCATGTCAATGAAGTCAACGATGATGATGCCGCCTAGGTTTCGCAAGCGCAATTGGCGGGCGATGGCCTGTGCGGCTTCAAGATTGTTTCTAAACACGGTGTCATCAAAGTTTCGGCCACCAACGAATCCTCCGGTATTAACGTCGATGCTGGTAAGAGCCTCGGTCTGGTCAAAGATCAAGTAGCCGCCTGATTTCAAATCAACTCGCCTTGAAAGTGCTCGCTTGAGTTCTTCTTCGACATTGGCTAAGTCAAACAGGGATCTTTCGCCGCTGTAATGCGTGATTTTTTCAACAGCAGCTGGCGTGTAGATGCTTGCCCAGTCGCGCATTTTTTGGCATGCCAAACGAGAGTCGACTAGTATTTTTTGAGTTTTGGGTGTGGCAATGTCTCGCAACACCCTCTCTGGTAATGAAAGATCTTGGTAAAGCAGGGTTGGTGTTTTGGCAGTTTTAGTGACTGATTGAATATTCCCCCAAAGTTGTATGAGGTAATTGATATCGGCCTGCAATGCGCCGTCTTCGGCATCCTCTGCTTGGGTTCGGATAATAAATCCACCCTTATGTCCATTGGGTATCAGCGATTGAACGCGATCTTTTAGGGCTTGGCGTTCTAATTCATGGGTTATCTTTTGTGAAACGCCAATGTGTGGGTCGTGGGGCAAGTAGACCAAAAGACGTCCAGCCAAGCTTATTTGCGTCGAAAGACGGGCGCCTTTCGTGCCAAGGGAGTCTTTGATGACTTGAACCATGAGGGATTGCCCCTCAAAGAAGATTTTTTCGATAGGTGTTGTTGACGCCGCGCCAGCGCTGCGTTCAAGACGGCTCTCACGAACATCTGCAATATGTATGAAAGCGGCGCGATCAAGCCCGATGTCAACGAAGGCGCTTTGCATGCCGGGTAAAACCCGAACCACACGACCTAACATTACGCTACCAACTTGCCCTCTTTGGGCCGGTCGTTCCATGTGTAACTCTTGAACGGCGCCTTGATAAATCAGTGCAACGCGTGTTTCAAAGGGCGTGACGTTGATGAAGATCTCTTCGTTCAAAAGGTCCATGGTGCTAGCCAGAAAGGGGGAACATGGTGAGTTTGTAACCGATGCCGATTGGTGTCGGTAAGAAACATACTTGAATGGTCATTGAGATTGAAGCCAGGGCTAAAGAAGGTCATTTGACAAGCCATGAAAACAAGTCCATAATTTCGGTCTTCGCTGCTCAAACACAAATTTTCAGCGAATTGCTCTTTAACAACGAAACAACCGATAAGTGTGGGCATTTGATTATCGA